>NZ_CP070608.1:300000-477500 GCF_017068455.1 Fulvivirga lutea | reverse complement strand
GTAGTTTGACTGGGGTGGTCGCCTCCAAAAGAGTAACGGAGGCTTTCAAAGGTTCCCTCAGTACGGTTGGTAATCGTGCGCAGAGTGCAATAGCATAAGGGAGCTTGACTGTGAGACCTACAAGTCGATCAGGGTCGAAAGACGGATATAGTGATCCGGTGGTTCCGCATGGAAGGGCCATCGCTCAAAGGATAAAAGGTACTCTGGGGATAACAGGCTGATCTCCCCCAAGAGCTCACATCGACGGGGAGGTTTGGCACCTCGATGTCGGCTCGTCACATCCTGGGGCTGGAGAAGGTCCCAAGGGTTGGGCTGTTCGCCCATTAAAGTGGCACGCGAGCTGGGTTCAGAACGTCGTGAGACAGTTCGGTCCCTATCTGTTGTGGGCGTAAGAAGTTTGAGAAGATCTGACCTTAGTACGAGAGGACCGGGTTGGACTAACCTCTGGTGTACCGGTTGTGGTGCCAGCTGCACCGCCGGGTAGCTATGTTAGGAAGGGATAAGCGCTGAAAGCATCTAAGTGCGAAACCCACTTCAAGATGAGACTTCTTTAAAAGGACGTTAAAGACGATGACGTTGATAGGCTGCAGGTGTAAAGGCAGAGATGTCAAAGCTGAGCAGTACTAATTACCTGTAAACTTTCTCTAGGGCTATGCCCTCATAAATTCTTTCATAACACAATGTCAACGATATTAACTGTGGTAAAGTCCACAGTAAGATTTTATGGTGACTATAGCGATGGTGTCCACCTCTTCCCATTCCGAACAGAGAAGTTAAGCCCATCAGCGCCAATGGTACTGCAATAATATGTGGGAGAGTAGGTCGTTGCCAGCTTTTATTTATCTGCCTATGGTAGAGCTAAACCCTTAGATAAACTCTAAGGGTTTTTTGCTTTATGGATGTTTTATTGATTTAAAAAGCCTAGCCTCCTACACTTACGATTGTCATTTGATCCTGTTTAAGATAAGTTTTACTCATTTCAAGTATCCTTTCCTGAGTAATTTCGGCAATTGAATCGTAAAGAAATTGCAGATAGTTTGATTCAAGATTGAATAAATAATATGATTTAAACTTTTCAATTAAAGAATGTGGTGAGCTTAATTCATTTTGGAGGGATCCCATCCAATGATTTTTAGCAATCGTAAATTCGTCAATTGGAATTAACTCTAATGACATTGAGTCAATTTCTTTTAATATTTCATCAATTGCCAATTCTTTTTTTGATGAAGACACTTCACTGCCAATTGTGAAATACGAGGCATGTTGTAAGTTTACAATACTAGAATAAATGCCATAAGTTAAACCTTTTTCTTCCCTGATATTTTTCATTAAACGAGAGCCAAAATAGCCACCAAGTAAGTAATTAGTGAATAGCAATGTGGGATAATTTGGATCAGATTTTGTAATGGTCGGAATGCCTAGTTTGATGGATGTTTGAAATGATTCCGATCTATTAACATGCTCAATTTTCTTAGAGTAAATAAACGATTGAGTGTAGTTAATACTTTTTGGGTTGCATTTGAATTGGTTTTCTAGATATTTGATTTCATCATTTGAAATATTTCCAGAAAGGAAAACTTCGAATGCTGCCCAATTACTTCTATAAAATTTAATAACAGCTTCTCTATTGATTTTATTCAAGTAATCAGGTGTAGCAGATTGACCATAAGGGTGGTTGCCAAAAACACAACTACGGAATAGTTTAGAGGCCACAATATTATTTTTTCTTTGCTGAATATTATAGCTACTAATTAATATACTACGTTGTAACGTTAATTCATCTTCGGGGAAATTGGCTTCTTGGAGTATTTCAGTAAATAAAGATAAAGTGCTAATTAAGTTCTTCTTTATGCAATGTATATCGACTGTTGTGTAATCAAAAGATGGGTTTACTTCTATAAAAGATCCAAGTCTAGCAAATTCTTCTGCTATATCTTTAGCTGATTTTTTAGCTGTACCCGAGAGAAGTAATTTTGATGTTAGTAAATTCAGACCGATTATAGGTTCCAAATAACTGCTAGCATTTCTAAAAATGAATTCTACTTTGATTGCATCGATATTGCTATTGTAGAATGTGTGGACTTTAAGTCCATTAGAAAGTTCAATGGTTTCCGGTTTTGGAAATACAATTTGAGTAGGTTGGAATGTAACAGGGGCTATTTTCCTGTTTAGCATACTAGTCTGTTACTGATTGTTCTTCCTGATTTTTTTTCTCAAAGTTAAACAGAAGTGTGAATCTCAATGTTTCTGCCAATGGATGTTCTTGCTCTTTAGGTATTAGATAAGCGAAATCAACACCGAAAACCTGATACCTGAAACCGAGTCCCATTGTAAGATATTTTCTATTTCCCTTTTCTTCAGATTCTAAAAAATAACCTACTCTAGCGGCAAATGTATCGTTATACCAGTACTCTGCGCCTGCTGATACTGTTACTTCTTTTAACTCTTCGCTACCACCCCCTTGTGCATCACCGAAAGAACCAAATATTCCATTAAGTAGTGATTCATCCTTTTCACTGCCATCTTCTTGTGGGCTTGGGACTAATAGTTTGTTGAAATCTAAAGCAAAAGTTAGTTTATTGTATGGGTCTAGATTGGTTGTAAACGCAGAGCCTAAACGCAAGTTTGTAGGAATAAAATCTCTATTATTTTCGTCTGAATAAGTAAGTTTTGAGCCTATATTTGAAATGACAGCCCCTAACGCAAGATTAGAATTAGTGCCGCTCAATAATAAATCTTTGTTATAGTACACAGCAATATCAGCTGCAACACTATTGCCAGGCCTGGCGTCTGCACCAGTTGTTGGATTTGGAGAACTAAAGTTTCCAGTAAGATTTGAGTGTATGTATCTAGCTGTAATACCTACTCCTAATTTTTGAGAGAGCATTCTACTATAAGTTGCATCAAATGCTACCTCTCTTGGATTAAAATCTCCAGTGCTGTTACCTTCCCCGTCTCGAAAGAAAATTTCACCTAGATCAAAATATTTCATTGAAACGGCCACAGCCTGTTCTTTTGTAAATTTGTAATAGCCTGAAAGATAGGTGATCGACATATCATTAATGATCTTACCTAACCACGGAGTATATGACAATGAAAATCCCACATCATTATTGATGAAAGCGAGTTTTGCCGGATTCCAGTAAACGGCATTTGCATCAGGGGTTGTTGCAACTCCAGCATCTCCCATAGCTCCTGCTCTTGCATCAGGAGTAATTGTTAAAAAAGGAACGGCAGTTGTAATAACTCTTCTATCATCACTCTGGCCAATTGGATCTTGTGGCGTGGTGCCTTGAGCCATTATTAATGTTGTACTAAAAAGAATTAGCGCAACAATTGATATATATTTAAGTCTATTCATTTAAAACTGTATTGACCTGCAAAGGTACTTAATTAATGAGAATAAGTTTTTTATGAGCGCTATTTTTTGCTCCATCTCGGTTAGAACGAACAATTAGTCTATAAATGTATATTCCACCTTTCAATTTTCCCCCAAAAGAATTACTGCCATCCCAATTGAAAAATTCGACTGTAGAAGAAGCATTATTTACAGAAAATACATTAGAGAATATTTGTCCTGAGACTGGTGAGAAAATTTGTAATTCAACATCTAAATCTTCGCCTGATTTATTGTGAGTAAAACCAAAAGTAGTGCTCTCATTAAATGGGTTAGGATAATTGTAAATATCATAAATGACCATTGCATTTGGGTCTGCTACTTCAAATGAAATAAACGATTCGGATGAATTATTAAATGTGTCCCATGCTTTTAACCTTATTGTGTGCTTTCCTTTTGAAAGATTTTTAAATGGAAATGTTACAACCCCTCTTTGATATGAATCTTTATCTGCTCTGTAATATGCATTTAGATTGTATTCTATTTCATCGTCCAGTGTAGCAATGATACTATTTCCGATAGTATAAGAAGAAGTGTTAATTCCATTCTCATCCTCCAAGATGGCAACTAAATTTGTATTATGGCTAACCTGGCTCAATGAAGTATTAAGCGAGTCGCCCATAAATAATTTAATTGCTGGCCCCTTATTGTCAGTTGGTGGTGTTGGATTCGAATCACCTATTTTTAATGAGATGTCCGCACCATTAGCATCCAATAATTGATCATTAGTTGCATACATATTAAGGCGGCCATTACCAACTTCATAAGATATATTCTTTGGCACCACAAATTCAATTTGAAATTCACCACTAGTTACTGTCGAAGAGCCTTTAAAAACAATGTTTTCATTATCCTGATAAGTATAGGGTGAATTTTCATTGCCTAAAGTGGTTTTTGAAACGGGCTTATCATAAAGAACATAACTAACTTCACCATTAAACGATTGGTTTTTCAAGCCATTGGAATTATTAATTTGGCCAAAAAGCTTCACCTTGCTCAGTGCCTTGAGTGTATCATTCTTTACACCATTTTCATTAATACCGGTTATACTTATGTCCTGCTTAGGATAATTCAATCTGAGCGTTGGATCGCCTAATAGCGCAAAATTTCTATTACCTACTTTCCTAGAGTCTGTCGCAAGGTTGATGCTTTCGTTTTTTGTGGCCATAAAAATATCACCGAGCCTTAAATAGTCTCCGCTTTCTTTATCAAAAATGTGATCGTAAAATGCCTTATTAAGTGCAAAATTTGATGATGAGCTCACAGGTCTACAAGTACTAACCACGGCAATTCCACCTCCTTGATTGCTAGTTACAAGCAGCTCTCCCCCTGATGTTCTTTGCGGATCGTCATGTCTGCCGAATTCGCAAGTTGCAGTTACAAACAGAGGCAGTTTATCATAATTGTCCCAGTTTTGAATTTGAACTAAATCTAATACTTGTTCCTGCATCCATCCATTTTCACCACCATGGCCTGTAAAATTTACTATCAAAGCTCCTTTTTCAATACTTTCCGTTAAAGCTTCACTTGCGGCAGGTGAGGTTTCACCACTTGGTCTGGATACCTGTTTAAAATTATCCAGGAAAAATTTATTCGGCATGAAAGCGGAATAAGTTGTATCTACAAATTGGGTTAATTCATCTGACTGTCTTTGATGAAGATTGAAATCCCCATCATCTGCAACGAAAATTACATCATTTCTCCAATCGCCCATTGTAGCCTCACTCGTGGCATAATAAATTAATTTATCGACAATTGACTTGGCCTCATCCTTAGTGGTAACTGGAAATCGACCAATTCCTATATCGATTGTATGATTTCCGCCATTTTCTTCAATCCATTCCCCTTCATCCTCTTCAAGAAAACCAAAATAGTCATCTGATGCGTAAGTATCTAAAGGGTGAAGCGAATTCCTAGACTCATAGACAGGTACATAATTCGTGTTGTTGTTAATTGTGTTTTTATAGTCGTAAGACCCTCGACCAAACAGTAGTAAATAGTTTAATGAGCCATTGTCATACAAATATTTGGCGTAGTTTCTAAGGGCAGTAATATCTTGCCTACCGCTTGAAAATTCATTGTATACCTCGTCAATTAATACAACTTTTGAAGTTAAACCGTCATTGTTTGTTCTGAATGAAGCCAAACGAATTGCCTCTGATTCGAATGAAGCATGTGTGATTATTAAAAACTCAACATCTGTATTCGATTTTAAATTTTGATTACTCAATGAGGAAATATTTGCTGGTGTATTGGTTTGAGAAGTTTCAAAAGCGATATACTCTTGCAATGTTTCTGAGCCGGCATTGTAACTAATCACTGACCCCGATTGGCTATAATTTTGAATTTTTGGAGAAAATGCATCGGTTACGTTCCATACATTCGTGTTGCTTCCAGCGTTACTGATTTCAAAAGTAGTTATTGAATTATTGATACTTTCCAGTGATCTGAATTGTATTTGATCATCAGAAAAGTTAAGGTTGCTTTCAGCTTCAACCTGTACAAAATCTAAAAAACCTATTGAGTGCGTGGAGTTCTTATTGTATTCTACATTTACTTCAATATTTCCATTACCAGGTGTAACGGTAAAAGTTTGTTGATTTTCTCTTCCTTTAATACTGTATCGAAAAAATCTTTGATTAAAATCAGGAACACTCTCTACTTCTACATTTCCCAATAGCGAGGAGTTGGCGTAAATATTAAAACTTGAATTTTCAAAAGCTTGAGCCATTACTCTTGCAGTAATTTTTACTTCAGTGCCGGATGCTATTGATGGCAATTCGAAATCGATCGACAGATCAGTGACTGTATTAAATCTAAAAGAATACCAGTTTCTACCTGATGTTAATAGATTATTGTTCTCCTCTTTGTAGAAACTGAAACTGTTGTAAGTATTTACTACAGGCCCAGACTCACTTAAAGATTGAATACTTGACATTCTTTTACCTTGATTTCCGCCATACGTGAGAAAGTAAAAGTTATGGTCTGAGTAAATATTATGCTCATACTCTAATTGGCCAGATGTATATTCAAATGAATCGCCATCTTCTGCATAGAATAAGGCATAATCAGCATTATCAAATTTTCCGTCAGACTCCCCTATAACTTGAATTTCAATTTCTACAGGATCAATAGGCCACTCTTCGCTATTACTTTGAGGGAGCATGCCTCCTTTTTGACCATAAATTTTGATCGTTCTGGGATCGATATTATCAACCGGAACCCCATTATCTCTTAAATACTGGTAGCTCAGTTGATATACACCGCGCTCATCAATTCTTATCTTATACCAATTTCCATCTGAAAAAACAGATTGACAAATGGCTGTAGTGGAGAATGAAATTAGCGATAAAAAGAAAAGTACTCTTCTCTTCATTAGGGAACAATTATACTATTAGTACAAATTAACACCGAATAGTAAACAAACGTTTACTTACCAATGATATTATTAGAAATCGTTAGGTTGTTAACTATGGATAAAATTAAATAGGAAAGAATAATTAAAGGAAAAGACATTCGCCCGAAAATAATGAATAATACTATGGATGTTAAGATCAGTAGATAACGGAACAAGTTCAGTTTAAAATCAAAGCCTGAAAATTTTAATGCTAACAACCGCACTGGCATTATCAGCCAAAAAGAACACATGACAGAAAAAACCGCTAGCAGTTCATCCGATTTTAGTTCGGGGTATATCTGAAATACAAAAAGTAACGATGATATGAATAGTGCATTAGCAGGTGTTGGCATACCTACGAACGAATCGCTCTGCGAATCATCTACATTGAATTTTGCTAGCCTGAAGGCAGAAAAAACAGCTACTAAAAATGACAAATAAGCTAGATAACCTGCATCATCACTAAATAAATGGAAAAGAAAAACTGCGGGCAAAAGTCCAAAAGTTACCATATCGGCTAGGCTATCAAGTTGTTTTCCAATATCAGAACTTACCTTTAACATACGGGCAGTAAAGCCATCGAGAAAATCAAAAACCATGGCAGCCCAAATGCTGTAAACACTCCATTCCAAATTGCCTTGGAATGCGAATACTATTCCTAAACAACCACAAAGTAGGTTAGAGCAGGTAATGAGGTTTGGGATGTGCTTAATCATACTTAGTTTCTAAGAGCACAAAAAGGGTTATATTGTTTCTCATGACCAATTGTAGTTTCTGGGCCGTGGCCACAATATACTACAGTCTCATCTGGCAATGCAAAGAGTTTGTCATGTATACTCTTAATGAGCGTGTCAAAGTCTCCACCAGGCAAATCTGTTCGTCCAATACTTTCTCTGAAAAGCACATCGCCATTAATACAAATATTATCTGCTTTACTATGAAGAGCAATGTGTCCTGGAGCATGTCCGGGAACAAATAGTACATCTAATTCGCTATTTCCAAACTTTACAATATCACCTTCTTTAAGGCTTAAGTCTACTTCTGATTCTTCAAAGTGTTGAAATCCATAGCTAGGTGCATAGGCCTTAACCGCACGGAGAGTTGCAACATCCGCTTCATGAACTTCTAGCTTGACACCGTACTTATTCTTCACATATTCATTCCCAAATACATGATCTATATGGCAATGAGTATTAATCAGTCGCTTGACGTTGAGATTTTGCTCTTCAATAAAGGAATTAAGCTGCTCTTTTTCATAATTCTCATAACATCCCGGATCAATAACTATAGCTTCTTTGGTCTCATCGTAAAGCACATAAGTATTTTCTAAAAATGGGTTGAATGTAAAAGACTGTACCTGAATCATTTCAATAGTGGTATTGTTTGTTCAACTTTGAAATTGCAAAACTACACTTTTATCAACACTAAGATTGAATAAGGATTTTGACTTTATTATTGTAGGAAAAGGTTTGGCAGGAATAACTCTTGCACATCACCTAGTTAAGCTTGGCAAAAGTGTATTGCTGTTTGATGATAAAGACGGACAATCATCATCAAGAGTGGCTGCCGGACTTTATAATCCGGTAACTGGCCGTAAAATGGTAAAAACATGGAAGGCTGATCAATTATTTTCTTATTTGGAATCGTACTATCTGGAAGTTCAGAAATTGTCTGAAGAGGAATTTTTTATTCCGAGAGCCATTTACAGGCCATTTTTATCGACAGAAGAGCAAAATGAGTGGTCGGCAAGATCGGCAGATGCGGCCTACGAACCGTACATAAAAGAGATACACTTTCGCAGTATTAATGATGCGGTTAATAATCCATTTGGAGGTGTAGAGTTGAAACATTCCGGGTTTCTGAAGGTCTCAACATTTTTGGAATGTGCAACAGAACAACTATTGAATGAAGATGGATTTAATTTAATTCAGGAGAAGTTTGATGAAAAACTTCTGAAAATAACTGAGACAGGGACTGAATACAAAGGAAAATCGGCCTCAAAAATTATTTTTTGTGAGGGTGTGCAAAGCAATAAAAGTAAGTTTTTTGACTGGCTCCCTTTTAAACCTGTAAAAGGAGATATACTTACTATTGAAGCTGACATAAAAACTAGTTTGATAATTAATAGGGGGATATTTGTAATACAAATTGATAAAAACCGTTTTAAAGTGGGATCAACTTATAATAACTACGATTTAACAATTGAGCCTTCGCAAGAAGGAAGAGCCACACTGGAACAAAAACTAAAGGAACTAATTAGCGTTAATTATAAAGTTGTTGATCATATTGCAGGAATAAGGCCGGCAACAAAAGATAGAAAACCTATTATTGGAATGCATCCAAATTATGAAAATGTAGGTATATTTAATGGTCTAGGAACTAAAGGAGTATCATTAGCTCCTTATTTTGCGAATCAATTTGCACTTCATTTGGTTAATCAATCAGCGCTTGATAAAGAAGTAGCTATTGAGAGGTATTACGCCTTATTTAATGATGATAACAATTAATGAATAAATTCAAGTACATAGTAACATGTTTGTTGTTGATGGCCTTTTCAGTTGCATCTGCACAGGTATCGAATGAAAAGTTTGGGAGAAACAGGTTACAATACAAGCAGTTCGAATGGCATTACTTAAGTTCTGACAACTTTGATGTTTATTTTTATCGCGGCAGTGAAAAGATTGCCCGAGAGGTGAGTGAATTTTTAGAAGAGGAGTTTGATAAAGTAACAGACATCATTGGTTATCCACCGTATTTTAAGACCAAGGTTTTCTTATACAATTCAATTTCAGATTTACAGCAAAGCAATGTAGGTATTGGAAAAGGAACTTTCACTCCAGGAGGAGAAACGAACTTTGTAAAACCATATATTGAAGTAGCTA
The DNA here is from genome assembly GCF_017068455.1 of Fulvivirga lutea. Classification (NCBI taxonomy): domain Bacteria; kingdom Pseudomonadati; phylum Bacteroidota; class Cytophagia; order Cytophagales; family Fulvivirgaceae; genus Fulvivirga; species Fulvivirga lutea. The sequence continues at coordinate 467,824 of NZ_CP070608.1, read as the reverse complement.
ATCCGGGAACAGTATCTGCATTAAAAGAGGAGCTGTTGGTAGAAGTTGCCACCTTAATGGTAAACGAAATGATGTTCGGGGGTAGTTTGAAAGATATGTTTCAAAGTGCCGTGCTCTTAAACTTGCCTGAATGGTTTATTTCTGGTGCTGCTTTATATGTGGCTAAGGGCTGGACCATTGAAATGGATGATTATGCTCGAAAACTTGTGGAAACCAAGCACGCTAGAAAGTTTAATAGACTAACAGGAAAGGAAGCTGCCTTGGCAGGCCAATCGCTATGGAATTTTATTGCGCATAAGTATGGTAGAAGCAATATTTCCAACATTCTAAACTATACGAGAATAATAAGAAACGAAGAGAAGAGTTTGACCATAACTCTTGGTGTTTCTTTTGAACAGCTGATGTTCGAGTGGCAAAATTTTTACATTGATAATGCCAGGCAGGTTCAGCAAAATTATGAAACACCATCGTTTGAGAACTCTATTACGGGAGAGAAAAATAGAAAGGGGGTTTTTTACAATGCAGTAAAAATTAGTCCTGATGGAAAGAAGGTTGCCTTTACGGAAAATAATCATGGTAGGTACAAAGTAATTGTGAAAGAGATTGAAAGTGGGAATGAAAATATTGTTTTAAGGGGTGGTTATAAGGTTATTGGTCAGGAAATAGACTATTCGCTGCCTGTATTAGATTGGGCTGATGATAATACGCTGGGTGTAATCTACAGCAAATTGGGGCAGATGAATTTGCTGTTGTATGATCTGCAAACAAATAGCAGCATACCGCGAGTTTTAGAAAGAATGGAACAAGTTAGGTCGATGGAGTTTTCCAGTAATGGTAGACTAATAGTGGTTAGTGCCGTTGTTGGAGGAAGAAATGACATTTACCTATTAAGTACGAGACGAGACAGAACAAAAAGGTTAACAAACGATGTATTTGACGATATTGACCCGTCATTTGTACCTAATTCGAGTACCATAGTTTTTAGCTCTAATAGAGTGTGCGACACGTTGGACGTGAAAAAGCAGGATATTGAGGAAGTAAGCGAAAATTATAACCTTTTCTTTTTTGATCTTGATACCACTAAAAATATACTACATAGGGTAACCAATACAATCAGCAAAGATGTTCAACCTATGGCAATTAGTGCCAATAAAATCTATTACATCAGTGATCAACGAGGAATTCGTAACTTATTCAGTTATGATATTCAGTCAGGCATCTACTCACAAGTAACCAACCTATCTCAAAGCATCGATGAGTATGATTTAAATTTTAACACTTCCTTATTTGCCTATTCATCCACTTTTAAGGGTAACGACTTTATTTATCTCGATGAAAACTTTAATTACAACCAACAGACATTTACACCTCAAACAATGAGGCAGCAGGTGTTGCAGGCGAAGGCATTTACTGCAAGAAGGCAGGCTAATAAAACAGAGGGCCTTACTATAGAGCAAATTGTTGAACAGCGATTACAGGATAAAAGAAAAAGAGATGAAGAGGAAAAAGCAAGGTTGGATAGTGTGAATCAGTCCTTGCCGGATACTGTAAGTTCGGACGTTATAGACACAAAAAACTACACGTTTGATGTTAAACCGGAGCCTGAAGCAGAACCTGAACCCGAAGAAGAAATAATAAATACAGACAATTATACTTTTGATTCTGATATTTTAAGAGAAGAAAGGCCAGAGTCATTTTTAGCTCAGTACAGGCAAACAAGGCAGGGAACCAGAATTAGCGGGCCATTTGATGCAGAAACACGCTTTAGCGTAGATAATTTACTTACTTCTTTTGTGATAGATCCTCTAAGAGGCTTTGGCGTTCTGCTGGAAGTTGAGATGAATGATATGCTGGAGAATCATAAATTTAATGGCGGAGTAACTGCTATTACAGACCTTAGAAGCGGTGACTTTTTTGGGCAGTATCAATACCTAAAATCATATATAGATTTTAGCGCGAGAGTTGACCGAAACGTTATTTTTTGGGAGAACGATTTCAATTTACAGCAGTATAGCAAAAATAGTATCGAACTCGGAGCATCGATTCCGTTCAATACCAAAACCAGATTTTCTCTCAAGCCGTTTTACACATTTACTGTTTTTGAAAACTTGTTACCGAGAACATTGGCACCACCATCTGGCCCTACGTTTTTACCTGTTGAAAATGAAGACTACATAGGAGGCGCAGCTGAATTTGTTTTTGATAATTCAATTATCAATGGAATGAATTTGATAGAGGGTAGCCGAGCAAAAATAAGTTTAAAACATTATGAGAGCTTAAATAACAAAGAAAGAAGCTTTAGTAATTTCAAAGCCGACTTAAGACACTATCAAAAACTTCACAGAGAAATCGTGCTTGCTTTCAGAGGGTTTTACGGAACGTTCTTTGGCAGAGCTCCTAAGACCTATTTGCTGGGTGGTGTCGATAACTGGATACTGAGAGATCAAAATGAAGATGGTAGAGATAACCCTCTGCAAAATGATAGCGAAAGGACTAACCCTGATTTACTTTTTGTAGAATATGCTACAGCACTACGGGGCTTCGATTATGCCGAATTTTATGGTAATAATGTTTTGATGTTCAACGCAGAGCTGAGAGTGCCCATTGTGAGATACTTAAGTGGCGGCCCAATTAGCTCAAACTTCTTTAGAAACTTACAATTTACTGGCTTCTTTGATATTGGATCAGCTTGGTCTGGCAAATCTCCTTTTAGTGATGATAATAGCATAAGCAATGTAACTATAGAGGAAGGGGGCTTTCAAATTGACCTTAGAAACTTCCAAAATCCATGGTTATACAGCTATGGTGTAGGCTTCAGAACTATGATATTAGGTTATTATATGAAGTTGGATGTTGCCTGGCCGGTGGAAGATTTTGTAACACAAGACGTTAGGTATCAGGTATCATTAGGATACGATTTCTAAGACAGTTAATTTTGAGCAATAATTAGAAAATAATGCTCAAATCAATGACAGGCTATGGTGCGGCCTCAGGCACCTTCGAATCTTACTCTATCAACGTAGAAGTTAAAACACTCAACTCTAAATTTTTAGATGTTAACCTTCGCTTACCGAGAAGCATATCTGAAAAAGAGTTAGAGGTAAGGAATATTATTAATGATTATCTTGAAAGAGGAAAGGTATCTATGTCTGTTGATATTCAGAATGAATCTGAAACTGTATTAAAACAGCAATATAATGCACCATTATTTCAAAAGTATTACTCTGAACTAGAGGAATTGGCAAATCTCGTGAATGCCCCAAAAGATGATCTGTTTAGAACCGCGCTCAGCTCACCTGATGTAATTGTAAATAACACCTCTGAGGATTTGGATTCAGAGGAATACGAAAATGTAAAAAAGCTTATTAAACAGGCATTGGAGCATTGTAATGAGTTTAGGGCGAAAGAAGGAGATGTGCTGCAGGCTAAATTATTGGAGTACATTAATTCAATATCAACATCATTGAAGCATGTGGAGGAACTTGATCCTAAACGTGTAGAAAATATAAAAACTCGGATAAAGGGTAATTTAACCAAGTTTATTGAAGAGGAATCTCTGGATAAAAACAGGTTGGAGCAAGAAATTATATACTACATAGAAAAACTCGATATCACAGAGGAGAAAGTAAGGCTGAAAAACCACTTAAATCATTTCGAAGAAGTGATTGCCGGAAATCAAAATTCAGGTAAAAAATTAGGTTTTATCTCTCAGGAAATAGGTAGAGAAATTAATACTATCGGCTCCAAGGCAAATGACTCAGACATTCAGAAACATGTAGTGTCTATGAAGGAAGAGCTCGAAAAGATTAAAGAGCAATTGCTTAACGTACTTTAAAAAGCTTCCAAAACTCGTTCTAGTCCTATACTTCTCGATGCTTTAATTAACACCGTAGAATTTGTTATTGGGTTTGCTTTTAACTCATCAATTAGCTCCTGTACGCTCTGATAATGCTTTGCATGATCAGCCTGTTGTTGTGTTGCTTTTATAAGCTCACCACACAGGTAAACCTTTTTAATTTGATACTCATTCAGCAGATCGCCAATAGCCTTATGTTCTTTTTCGCTATCCTCACCTAATTCTTTCATGTCACCTAAAATGGCCACTTTGTTTTCAGCATTTATCAAGTTCAGATTCTCCAATGCTTTTGCCATTGAAGTAGGATTCGCATTATAAGCATCCAGTATAATAGTGTTGGAACCTTTTTTAATTACCTGCGACCTGTTATTTTCTGGAATATAATCAGCTATGGCTTTGTTTGCATCTGTAGCAGGCACATCAAAATATTTACCAATGCATAAGGCAGTGGCTATATTCTCAAAATTGTACGAACCAATAAGATTAGTTTGAACCTCCTCCCCATTTTCAGCTTTAAATAAAACATTCGGGTCTGCCGAAATAAATTCACAGTGATAATAATCACCTTTTTTAGGATAGAAAAGTGGGTTCTTAAACCGCTTGGCCATGTTAGATAAAATCTCGTTGGTAGAGTTGATCCAAACTACGCCATCATGCTTAATTAGGTGATGGTATAATTCACTCTTACCTCGAATTACTCCCTCAATACCACCAAAGCCTTCTAAATGTGCTTTACCTATATTGGTAATGTAACCATGTGTGGGACTAGAAATAGTGCATAAAAATGCGATATCGCCCACGAAATTAGCGCCCATTTCAATAACAGCAATTTCATGATTAGAGTTAATGGATAACATAGAAAGAGCTACCCCAATATGGTTATTCAAGTTTCCTTTGGTAGCAAACACGTTAAATTTCTGTCTTAGCACACAAGCCAATAATTCCTTCGAAGTGGTTTTACCGTTAGATCCTGTGAGACCAATGATTGGAATAGTCAACTGTTTTCTATGATGCCTTGCCAAGTCTTGCAGTGCCACTAAAGCATCATCCACCAAAAAATAGCGATCATCTTTTACCACACTTTTATCATCTACTATGCAAAGTGCAGCACCTTTATTTAAAGCTTCATCGGCAAATTTATTGGCATCGAAATTGGGGCCTTTCAGTGCGAAAAAGAGCGAACCCTCTTCAATTTTGCGGGTATCTGTACTGATTTTTGGATTTCGTAAGTAATGCTGATATAGACTTTCAATCATGATTTGAACGTTATGGTATCAAAGTTATCTTTAATTTTTATTTTTGAACACCATTTCAATCAGGACACGTTATATAATTGAAATTTAGATTAATGAAGTATACACTTAGTGTTCTGTTAGCCCTGTCAATTGCAATTTCTAAGGCTCAGGTTTATAGAATTGACAATTCCATCGATGTTAAAGTTAATGGAGAATCCTTAATTAATCCTTGGGCTGGAGGTCTAAACTCAGGGCAATATAGCACCATGGATGTGAATTTGGATGGACAAGACGATTTAGTAGTATTTGATCGTACTTGTTCCAAGATTAATGTATTCCTGTTTTTAGATGGTGAATATCTATATGATGCGGAATCAGCCACCCTCTTCCCCGATGACATAACTAATTGGATGCTTTTGCGCGATATTAATTGTGACGGCAAGAAAGATGTTTTTACAAATGACCCGCTTGGTATAAAAGTATACATCAACGAAAGTGACGAAAATGGGATAAAGTGGCGACTGTTTAACTCCCGGGCACCGCTGCCTTCTCCATTGCTAACCAAAGGGTTTTCAGATACTCCTATCAACATTCAGCTCAACGCATCAGACATACCATCTATTGATGATATTGATTCTGATGGTGATTTGGATATACTTATTTATAAGTTCTCTGGGGTTTCTACTATAGAATACCATAAAAATCTGAGTATGGAAAGAGACTCAAATTGCGATTCGCTACAATTTGAGCGAATTACTCAGCAGTTTGGCGATTTTCAAGAATGCGGTTGTAATCAGTTTGCTTTTAATGGTGAGGACTGCCCACCTGTTGGTGGAGGAAGAACTGAACACCAATCTGGTAAGTCGATTTTAACGCTGGATTTGAATGGTGACGGCTTAAAAGAACTGGTAGTAAGTGAGGAATCATGTGGCTTGCTTTCCATGATGACTAATGAAGGCAATTTAACCACTGCCGACTTTAATTCATCGGATCCATTTTTTCCAAATACAGAGAATCCGGTATCCATATTTATTTTTCCTGCCGCCTTTTATGAAGATGTGAATAACGATGGTCTCAACGATTTAATAGTGGCTCCTAATGTTCCTGGAAATGTAAACTTTGGAGTTAACTTCAAAAGTTCTAGCTGGTTATATCTCAACACAGGCACGAATGATGTTCCTAATTTTCAGTTGGAGAAGAAGAATTTTCTGCAGGATCAGATGCTGGACGTAGGTGAAAATGCTGCTCCGGCCTTTTACGATTATGATAATGATGGGGACTTGGACATGTTCGTTGGTATGATGTTGAATGAAGTGCAGGCATTCCGATCCACTATAGCCGTGTATAAAAATACAGGCACAAAAAGTGCCCCCGTTTATGAACTTGAAAATCCTGACTTTTTAAACCTCTCTTTGGCAGGCATCATTAATATAAAGCCTCAGTTTGTAGATGTTGATTCCGATGGCTTGGTGGATCTGGCATTTACGGCAACCACTCTACAAGGTGGTGGCACAGGGCTGTTCTATTTTAAACGTGAACCTGGCAATTTCCAGTTTGATGAATCTGGCCAATTGGTTTTTTCACCTATCGCCATTGAAGAGAATATTAGAATGGCTGACATTGATCAGGATGGTTTTAACGATTTGCTTATAGGTAGGTCTACAGGCAGATTAGAATATTATAGAAATGATGGATTAGAAGGGACCTTCAGTTTTACACTTGAAGATCAAAATTTTTACGGATTGGATTTTAGTCCGTTGAGGCAAAGTGCATCATTGGATATTGCAGATGCAGATGGTGATGGTACTAAAGATTTAATTACTAGTGATGCCAGAGGTACTTTAACCATCTATCACGATTTTTTGAATAACCTTGAGTCACCTTTAGAAGGTGAAACAGAGATACTCACTTTTGATGGAACCAGTACTACTACTTTTAACTATGGCAGTAAGCTGAAGCCTCAGGTCGTGAATATTTTCAATGAGTCTCAACCAGCGATTGTATTGGGTACGGCACAAGGAGGTTTAGTTGTGTTAAGAAGCACCGAAGCAATTAGTAACCCTTCATCTGATAGCCAATTAACAGTGTACCCAAATCCTGTAAATATAGGAACTACATTAACCATACAGTCAGGTGTAACTACTCAATTTAGTATTGTCGATATCCTTGGTAAAGTAATTCTAACAGGGGTTTCAGTTTCTCCAGAGGAGGATTATCAACTTTCCATTGATAATTTAAAAGAAGGCATGTATTTGCTAGTGGCTGAAGATGCGGGTGAAACGATTCGATTTGTAGTAACAAGATGAAACTTTTCCTTCATGTTAAAATAATTGAGAATAACTTTGATTTTAAACCCGGGTTAACTTTTTCAAATGCCACCTGTTCTGATTTAGATAATTATTCATCTCCTGAAGTTATTGCTACTGTCTTAAAAGCTCTTAATCTATCTGAAAAGCTGTTTGTCTATTTCGAATTGAATGAAAATTCCAATGCCGGAAGCTTATTAAAGGTCATTCAGGAACTTAGATCATATAAGAAGCCAATGCAAATTCGATATTCGGGGGAATCTAATTTATTAGAAAAACTCATTTTGAAACTTGGCGGTAAGCCGATTGATAAAGAAGCGTTAGAAGCAGAAGTTGGCTCCTTCTTTAATTGATACTGAAATTATCTGAATCTAAATGAGCCGGAAATTTTTCTCTAAAATCAACTAGCTCTTTTTTGCTCAGGGTTACTGTTTTTATTCCTTCCTTTTCTGCGAGTTCACACAATTCCTGCCCTTTCCCATCATAGATTGCTGAGTGGCCATTATAGGCTACACCGTTGCCATCTTCTCCAACTCTGTTTACGCCAATGGAATAGGAGAGATTTTCAATAGCTCGTGCTTTTAATAGCGTATCCCAGGCATTTACTCGTGGTGCCGGCCAGTTCGCGACAAATAATATCAGATCGTATTGCTCATCTTTTTTTTGCCTCGACCATACCGGAAATCGAAGATCGTAGCAGATAAGCGGTAGTATTTTCCAGCCCTTTAATTCAACTATTATTTTTTCTTTTCCAGGTGAATAATGTGAATGCTCGTCTGCCATTCTGAACAAATGTCGCTTATCATATTTCTCCCAGCTCCCATCTGGTCGCATCCAAATAAGGCGATTGAAATAATTGCCATTGTCATTAACCACAAAGCTTCCAGTAATAACGGCTTTGGTTTGAGCAGCCATCTGTTTCATCCACTTAAACGTGGTGAAATTCATTGGCTCGGCCACATCTTTCGCATTCATGGTAAAGCCACTATTGAACATTTCAGGTAAAATGATCAGGTCAGTAGCTTCATCGATTTGCCAGATTTTTTCTTCAAACATGGCAAGGTTAGCACTGCTGTTTTGCCAATGAAGTTCAGACTGAATGAGTGTTACGGTTAAATCTTGCATAGAATGTCCGCAGCTTTTAAAAGAGTGTCTTCATTTTTTGCAAAGCAGAAGCGCAATAGCTTGTCGTCTTGTTTGTTTTGATAAAAAACAGAAATTGGAATCGATGCGACCTTATGTCCTTTAGTGAGTTTTTCGGCCATGCTCATATCATCTAAATCACTGATGCCTTTGTAAGATAGCAATTGAAAATAAGTACCATGGCAAGGAATAACTTCAAAGCGGGAATCTTTTAGTGCCTCCTGAAAAACATTCCTTTTTTGTTCATACATATCACTAATGTGAATGTAATTTTCCCGATCATTAAGAAATTCTGCTAGTGCATATTGTACTGGTGTGTTCACACTAAAAACAAGAAACTGGTGTACTTTCCTTATCTCTTTGGTCAAATAATCTGGAGCGATAATATAGCCACTCTTCCATCCCGTAGCATGAAAAGTCTTACCAAATGAGTAAATAGCGACACATCTTTTACTAAGGCCCTCATATTTTAGTGCGCTCTCGTGTGAGTGGCCAAAAATAATATGCTCGTACACCTCATCACTAATAACAATTAAATCGTGCTTGATGGCTAGTTCTTCAAGTGTTTTTAAATCCTCATGATTTAACACTGCTCCACTTGGGTTATGTGGCGTATTCACCATGATAACCCTTGTTCTATGAGTGATCGATTCTTCTACTTTATTCCAATCGATGGAAAAATCAGGCTGCTTTAATGTTAGGTGAATTGGAATGCCCCCGTTCAAGCGAATGGAAGGGTCATAGCAATCATAAGCAGGGTCGAAGAGTATTACTTCATCACCTTCATTCACTAAAGCTGCCAATGTTGCGTAAATGGCTTCAGTAGCTCCTGCCGTTACTGTAATTTCAGTTTCAGGATTGGGCAAATACCCATATTTATCTTCAATAACTTTGCTTATGGCACTCCTTAATTCAGGAACACCGGGCATGGGCGCATATTGATTCTTCCCAGCTTCCATGTACTTATTTACAAGCTGAATAAGTTTATCTGAAATTGGAAAATCGGGAAATCCCTGTGAAAGGTTGATCGCATGATGGTCTAAGGCCATTTTTGACATCACTGCAAAAATGGTGGTTCCTACATCCGGTAGCTTAGATTGAAGCTGCATCTACTTCTTTTGAGGGACTGCCACTCGGTATTCAACCTTCATTTTACCCTTGGTGATGTTCTGAAGCTTACCTTTTAGCATTCGCTTTTTTAGTGGAGTGAGGTAGTCGGTAAATAATACTCCTTCAATATGATCATATTCGTGTTGGATGATTCTTGCCTTCATGCCATCATACTCTTCCTCGTGCTCATTCCAGTTTTCATCGAAATATCGGATTTTAAGTTTTTCCGGTCTTTCCACATCTTCTCGTATGTTAGGGATACTCAAACAACCTTCTTCAAAGGCCCATTCCTCTCCATATTCTTCTATAATTTCAGGGTTAATAAAGGCCTTCACAAAATCCTGCATGTCCTCATCTTCCATAGGGCGACCATCCACAACAAACAATCGAATGCTTTTTCCAATTTGTGGAGCTGCCAAACCAATGCCATGAGCTCCTTGCATGGTCTCATGCATGTCGGCAATTAGCTCAGTTAGGTCTGTGCCTTTTTCAATAGGTTGCGCTTTTTTCTTTAAAACCGGATCACCGTAAACTACGATTGGGTAAATCATTAATTTCAATTAATTTATTGAGCTACAAAAGTAACTAATTTTCAAATAGTTGGGTTCGAATCGAGGTAAGACTGTAGGATGATAGTAGCACTCACCTTGTCGATGGTGCCTTTATTTTTTCTATCCTTTTTCTTTAGCCCACCATCAATCATTGTTTGGAATGCCATTTTACTGGTAAACCGCTCATCGACCTCAGTAATTGGGATTGAATCCAGCTCTTTCTGAAGTTTTATTATGAACTTTCTTACAGCATCGGTAGAATGCGTGTCTTTATTTTGAAGGTCTTTGGGCATGCCAATGATTATTCTTTCTACATCTTCTCTTTGGCAGTATGCTTTTATGTAGTTAGAAGCCGTGTTGGATTCAATAGTTTCTAATGGTGAGGCAATCATTTTTAGGGGATCAGTCACAGCTAACCCCACGCGTTTTATGCCATAATCTATACTTAGGATTCTGCCCACTAGTTGTATTTTACTTTAGCTTGGAGCATGTTGCTTACTTGCTTTTCAAGAATTAGTGCTTTAGGGAAAAGAATGTCGTTCTCGACTCTGGCGTGCGTAATTAGCTCTTGCTCAAGCGATTGTAATTCAGAATAAATTACTTTTAAGTGAAGGGGTGTTTTATCAGTTATTTCGTATTCCTTGGTTATTTGTCTAATGCCCAGCATTTCGTCATCATGTTCTTCATGCTCAGATGCGAAACGACTCAGACTATGTTTCTCCATTTCAAAATATAATTTTGAAACATTGCCATTACCTTTCTTATACTGATCTAGCAAGGCAATGTAATTAAATAGCGTATCTTCTTCCTGATAAATATGATGAATAAAATCCTCAACAAACAAAGGGAAGATGAACTTCAGATCCTTCGAAATTAATTGAAACTCTGATTCATCAATTTCTAAGTTTTGAATCACGTTGCTTATGAAAGGCAATTTCTGCTTTATGAACACATAATGAGAATGCTTGAGGTATTCAATAATCAAATCAATCGGGAAATCTGCCACTTCCACCTGATTATCACACGATGGTTGTTTTTCTAATTGATTGACTACGGCATGAACATTTAAGCCCTTCTTTTGGCAAACCTGCTCAAGTGTTTGTTCGGAGTAATGATAAAACTCGATGCCGAAATAATATAGCACAGATGCGTAGATATAATTGTTATCTACTAATTCATCGATCCGTTTATTTTTGAGGGCATCCATTTTATAACCTTAAATTTACAAAATGTAGCAAAAACTAATGTGTCCATTTAAATAAAATGGCTAACAAAAGTTTTTACCTCTTCGTTATACTTATATTATTATATAGATTTGGCTGAAAGCCACCATTTTACACAAAATCGAGGAATCTGCAGTGAGCGAATATCAAAACACAAAATATCAGATCAGGCTACCTATTATTTTAGCGATTGGTCTGGCAGCAGGAATTTTTTTAGGTGCCACATTTAGTGAATCACCTAATATTCAAAACGATCTAAATAAAGACATTCAGAAATTTAAAGAAGTCTTAACTCTTATCGATAAAAACTATGTTGATGAGGTAAATACCGAAGAGCTCGTAGAGGATGCCATTGAACACATGCTTGGCAAACTAGACCCACATAGTTATTATATTTCCGCAAAGGATAAAGTAGAAGCCAATGAAGAGCTTCAGGGTAATTTTGAAGGTATTGGTGTAGAGTTCAATATTTTCAGGGACACTATTGTAGTGGTTACTCCTCTAAGCGGTGGACCTAGTGAAGCCCTTGGCATACAGTCGGGCGACCAAATCATTAAAATCGATGGAAAAGATGTGGCTGGTGTTGGGTTCACTAACAGAGATGTGCAAAAGCACCTGAAAGGGCCTAAAGGCAGCAAGGTGACTGTTTCCATTAAAAGAGGTAATAGAAAATCTTTAATTGATTATGAGATCATTCGTGATAAGATCCCTCAATATTCGGTAGATGCTAGTTATATGATTGATGATGAAATAGGCTACATAAAAATTAGCCGTTTCGCAGCAACTACCTACGAAGAGTTTATGCAGGCCATGCTAAAGCTCAAGGAACAAGGGATGGATAAGTTAATACTTGATCTGCAGGGCAATGGTGGCGGTTATATGAATCAGGCCATAAATATTGCTGATGAGTTTATTGCAGGCAATAAAAAGATAGTTTATACCCAGGGGAAAGAGTCAAGATTTAACTCTCAGGCCAATAGCCAAAGAGAAGGGATGTTCGAGAAAGGAGAGCTTATAGTACTAGTGAATGAAGGAAGTGCATCGGCATCTGAAATTGTTTCAGGTGCTTTACAGGATAATGACAGAGCTCTGATTGTGGGAAGAAGATCATTCGGTAAAGGTCTTGTTCAGGCGCCAATTGACCTCACAGATGGGTCAGAAGTAAGAATAACTATCTCAAGATATTATACACCGAGCGGCAGATCCATTCAAAAACCCTATGATGACAAGGAAGATTACTCGGCAGATTTAATTGCCAGGTACAATAACGGTGAATTTTTCAGTGCAGATAGTATTCACTTTAATGATTCATTGAAATACGAAACTACGAGTGGCAGAATTGTTTACGGTGGTGGTGGTATAATGCCAGATTATTTTGTGCCATTAGACACTTCGGCCAATTCAGCTTACCTGAATAGGTTGTTTGTGAAAAATGTTATTCAGGAGTACGTATTTAATTATGCCAATGAAAATAAGGCCAAGTTAGATGAGATGTCTTATAAAGACTTTTATGACAACTTTCAAGTGACCGAGACGATGAGAATGGGCTTGGCTACGAAGGGGAAAGAGTACGGGGTGAAGCCTGATTATGAGGATATGAGAAAGAACAAAGACTTGTTTAACCTTCATATTAAAGCGCAAATAGCGCGTCAGATTTGGAAGAATGATGGCTTTTACCCTATATTCAACCAGACAAATGAAGTGCTTCAACAGGCTATTCAAATGTTTGATGAGGCAGAGAATTTAGACCGATCAAAACTATAATATGTATTATCACAGATTAGGAAACATACCACACAAGAGACATACTCAGTTTAGAAAAGAGGACGGAAGTTTATACGCAGAGGAATTGGTGAGTTCTAAAGGTTTTTCGGGTATATATTCTAACCTATATCATATTACACCACCAACCAGAATTAAATCTGTTGGTCCGGTAAAGCCATTTTCAAGTAAGATAGTGAAGGATTATGGCTTAAAACAAACGCACTTGAACACTTCTAAAATTGGTGTCACTGGAGATGATTATCTTACTGGAAGAAAGGAGTTGTTAAAAAATAATGATGTGACTATCGCCCTTTGCAGTCCCAAGAGCAAGGAAATGGATTATTACTACAAGAACGCTGAGGGTGACGAGGTAATTTATATCCATGATGGTAGTGGAGAGCTTCACTCACAATTTGGCAAGATAAAGGTTGAGAAAGGTGATTATGTGGTGATACCCCGAACAATCATCTATAAATTTAAATGGGATGATGGCCCATTGAAACTTTTAATAGTTGAGTCGGCTGCTCCGATTGAAACTCCTAACAGATACCGTAATGAACTTGGGCAATTGGAAGAGCATTCGCCTTTCTGTGAGCGCGACATTCGCCCACCTTCTGAGTTAATAACCGAAACTAAGTCGGGCGAGTATTTAATGAAAATTAAAAAGCACGGTCAGTTACATGAGTATACATACGAGCACAGTCCGTTTGACTTGGTAGGTTGGGATGGCTATTTGTGGCCATATGCTTTTTCAATTAATGATTTTGAACCAATAACTGGTAGAATTCACCAGCCACCGCCCGTACATCAAACATTTCAGGCATGGGGTTTCGTAATCTGCTCATTTGTACCAAGGTTGTTTGATTATCATCCGCAATCAATTCCAGCGCCATATAATCACTCGAATATAGATTCTGATGAAGTACTGTATTATGCAGAAGGTGATTTTATGAGTAGAAAAGGGATTGACCGAGGCTCATTTACACTGCATCCGGGAGGATTGCCACATGGGCCGCATCCGGGTACAGTAGAAAAAAGCATAGGTGCCAAAGAAACCCACGAATTAGCAGTTATGATTGACACCTTTAAGCCTTTATATCTCACAGAAGCAGCTATGGAGTATGTGGACAAAAACTACCCTATGAGCTGGACGGAGTAGTTAATTCTCCCTCAACACATTTACTGGATTCGTAAGTCCTGCTTGTACCGTTCTGGCAGAAATAGTAATCATAGCTATAATTATTACAGCCAACAATGTAGTGACAAAAACAAGCGGACTTAAACTGGTATGGTAAGCAAAACCATCTAGCCAATTATTCAAAAAATGTAGTCCGATTGGAATCGATACTCCGAAGCCAATCAGGATGAGTATTGCGAATTTCTTTGAGATCAATTTCAGTATTGATATCACCGAGGCACCTAATACCTTTCTTATGCCTATCTCTTTCTTTCGCTGCTCAACATTAAATGAAACAATTCCGAAGAGTCCAAGGCAAGCTACAATAATGGCCACCCCAGAGAATATTGTACTCATTAGCAGCAGTCGATTCTCAGCCTCGTACATTCTTGCTACGTTGTCGTCAATAAACAGATATTCAAAAGGCGCTTCAGAATTTAATATAGGCCATTTTTCTTCAGCAAATTCAATTACTTCATTAGCCTTACCAGGTTTGGTTTTAACCGTCACATAATTATGTGTTGCGTTGGAAGGCTGCCTATGAAAGTGCAAAATTGGGCGAACTGTCTCTCTCATTGTTTCGAAATTGAAGTCATCAATGACACCAACAACATTCAGCGCATTATCACCAATTTTTATCACCTTGCCGTTCACATCGCTAAAGCCAAAAGCTTCCATCGCAGCCTTATTCAATACCACCGATTCGCGCTGATCACCAAATGAATCATCATTAAAGTTTTTTCCATAAGTGATTTCAATGCCATAAGTTTCAAAGAATTTGGCGTCATGGTATGTGTAGGCCATGCGCATTGGGTCATCTGTCCAGCCTTCAGGTTGAACAAACACATGTGAGCCAGTCCAGTCTGTTGGAATGTGTCGGGAATTTGTAATACTTATTACATCAGACTGATTTAAAAGTTCATTTTTGTAAGTCTCTACTCGAGCAATGGCCGAATCTCCATCAGCAAAATTTCGAAGTGAGAGTGGAATTACAACCAGGTCATTTTTATCAAACCCCATATCGGTAGTTTTTAAAAATTGGATTTGATTGCTGATCACCAAGGTGCCCACAATTAGGAGAATTGAAATCATAAATTGAAAAGCAATCATTAAATCCCTCAAGGTGCTTTTCCCTGCACTCTCTGCAGCCGAACCTTTTAAGGAGGTAATAATTCCAAATCGCGACATGATAAAGGCAGGATAACCGCCAGAAAGCAGCCCAATAATTATAATGAGACTGAAAATGGCAACATAAGTTAGCGGGTTAGAAAAAGGGATTACTAGTTGAAGGTTAAATTCAGAATTGATGAGAGGCAGGCATAATTGAGCAACTAATAGCGCCAGCACCATACTGAATGTAGTGATTAGTAGCGATTCACCTAAAAACTGACCCATCAATTGTTTTTTGTTGCTGCCAACAACTTTCTTAACGCCAATCTCTTTTGATCTGCCTAAAGCACTACTTGTATATAAATTCACAAAATTGATTCCTGATATAAAGAGAATGCCAGCTGCTATGTAAAGTAGAATCATAGCTATTTCAGTATCACCTAGTAAAGTGTCATACACATCGTGCAAAGGCAAAAGCTTGAAATTTGTTCTGCTCTGTACCTCTTCGTTCCAGATGTTTGTAATTAAATTCGGGAATTTGGCTTCTAAACCTGCAGCTGAACTTGGTGAATTGAGAAGGACATAGGTATTTAAAAATGATGCGCCCCAATCGTTTTCAAATTGCCCATAAATAGGCAACGTTTTTAATGAGATTAAATGGTCTATTTGTATTGAAGAATTAGTGGGTATTTCGCTTAAAACACCGGTCACTTCATACGATCTTTCTGAGTCTACCCGAATAACTTTCCCCATGGGATCATTATTACCAAAATAACGTGTGGCCATTTCTTCGGAAATGATTATTGAATTCTCAGTAGGAAAGGGATTATTCACATCACCTTGTTTTAGGTTGAAGTCAAAAATGTCGAATAACTCTTTGTCTGAATAGGCGACTCTGCCTTCAAATCGTTCTTCCCCTATCTCCAAAACAGAGTTATTATCAATGAATCTCACTGAACTAACTACCTCAGGATATTCTTGCTTGAATCGAGCACCCATAGGCACCCAGGTGTCGTAAGTAGGTTGAATGCCGTTAGGCGTAATTCGCTCTTTGTAGGCCATAAAAATGCGATCAGATTTCGAATGAAATTGATCGTAGGTTAATTCATGGTGTGCATAAATGAGAATGATTACAGTTGAAGCTAATCCAATAGCCAGACCAAGTACATTTAAAGAAGAGTAAAGCTTTTGCTTTAACACACTCCTAAAAGTGATTTTCAGAAAATTTTTAAGCATGAGTTTGAGTTTTTGATTAATGCTAAACTATTTCAATCAGCCCCATTTAAAAATCAATATGTTTTGAAATGGGATTATGATGTAGTGAATCGTAAGATTTATGTTGTGAATGATAATCTCAAAACTGCTCAATTGAATAAATAACAATATCTTTGATCTGATGGAATTATTATGGTTAGTTACAGGAATTGCAATAGGAGGAATAGCCACTTGGTTTATAGCCAAGTTTAAGTTTAGTGGCAATAATTCTTCGGATTCTGAATTGAAATTGGAAAAAGAACGGGTTCAGGATTTAAAGAATCAATATTTGGAGATAAAAAAAGAGCTGGAAACAGAAAGAGCCAAAACTTTTGAGTTGAATAACAGTTTGGCTGCTACTGAATCGGACTATCGAAACTTGCAAGAACGATTAGCTGAGCAAAAGCAGGAATTAAAATCCCTTCAAGAGCAGTTTGCTGTTCAGTTTAAAAACTTGGCCAACGAAATTTTTGAAGAGAAATCGAAAAAGTTTACAGATCAGAATAAGACTAACCTTTCAGAGATTCTCAATCCGCTAAAAGAAAAGATTACAGATTTTGAGAAAAAAGTAGAGCTTAATAGTAAGGAGAATTTACAATACAGCACTGCTTTAAAAGAACAGCTAACCGGCTTAAAAGAACTGAATCAGCAGATGACAAAAGAAGCTGAGAGTTTAACCAAAGCACTAAAAGGGGACTCAAAAGCACAGGGTAATTGGGGTGAAATGCAGATTGAGTTGATATTGGAAAAAGCGGGTTTGCAGAAGGACGTGCATTATTTTAAAGAGAAAAATTTTAAAACTGAAGATAACCAAAATCAAAGGCCAGATTATATAATTATGATGCCTGATGACAAGGCGATTGTGCTGGACTCAAAGGTATCTCTAACTGCCTATGCTAATTACTTCGATGCGGATGATGATAAGCAGGCTCCTTATCTTAAGCAGCATTTGGATAGTGTTAATGGCCACATTAAAATGCTCAGCGAAAAAAAGTATCAGAACATTCATGATATTAATCAACCTGATTATGTGATGATGTTTGTGGCTAATGAACCTGCACTAACCATTGCCCTAAAGGAGGATCAGGACCTATACGAAAAGGCCTTAGATAAAAATATTGTTTTGGTGAGTACTACCACGTTAATGGCAACGCTTAGAACAATTTCATACATCTGGAAGCAGGATTTACAAAACAAAAATGCGATTGAAATTGCTCGCCAGGCAGGAGCTTTATATGACAAGTTCGTGAACTTCTCAAATGACCTGATTGATATTGGCAAGAGCATCGATAAAACCAAAGCTATCTACACAGAAGCTTCAAAGAAACTATATGAAGGCAATGATAACCTAGTTAGAAAAACTGAGCGATTGAAAGAGCTGGGAGCGAAAGCCAGTAAATCAATAGAATCAAAATTATTAGATAGAGCGGAGTAGGTTATTCCGTGAGAGGAAGAACCCTGGTTTGTTTAATTTTCTTTAACACCATATGGCTGTTTACAACCCCAATGTTGTCTAGTCGGGCTAGCTTTTTATTCACGAAGTCACCGTAATCATCCATATTTTTCACGAGAATTTTCAGGAGAAAGTCGAACGAGCCGGCCAGGTGATAGCATTCTAATACCTCCTCGAATTTTTTAATGTCTTCCTCAAACTGCTTTAAGAAATCGGCCTTGTGAGATTCAAGAGTAACAGAGCAAAATACCTCTAGGCCAAAGCCCATTTTCTTCTCATCAATATGGGCATGATACCCGGTGATTACATTCTGTTTTTCTAGTCGCTTTAACCGATCATAAATGGGCGTAATGCTTAAACCTAATTCACTGCTTAATTCTTTCATCGACATTTTACCATTGCGTTGAAGCAGGGAAACCAGTTTTCTGTCAATACTATCCATATAAATTTTCTGTTTTATCGGTTATAAATCATCTATACAGTTTATATATACTGTTATTTATTCAAATATTAGTTGAATTATCTTATCATATAGCATTTTATATAAATATTTTTCTTATTGCTTACTTAAACACAAGCATTATGAGTAAGAAAATGAGTCCGGAAAGTTTAATGATGTCGTATGGATATAAACCATCGTTATCAGAGGGAGCAATCAAATCACCAATATTTCAAACATCTACATTCGCATTTGAAAGTGCGGAGGCAGGGAAAGCCTTTTTTGAGGTGGCTTATGGCCTCAGGGAGAAGAATGAAGGTGAAGAACTAGGCCTTATATATAGCCGATTGAATAATCCAGATTTAGAAATACTTGAAAATAGATTAACACTTTGGGATGAGGCAGAGGATGCTGCGGTATTTGAAAGTGGAATGAGTGCAATTACAACTGCATTGTTACAATTCTTATCACCTGGAGATTTGATTCTACACAGTAATCCTATTTATGGAGGAACAGATCATTTTATAAAACATGTACTTCCCAGATTTCAAATCAATGTAATTGGTTTTGATCCATTAGAGTCTGAGGAGGATATTATTCAAAAAATAGAGGCCAGTGGCTGTGCAGATCGTTTAAAGATGGTTTATGTTGAAACGCCAGCGAATCCTACCAACCACTTAATTGATTTGGAATTGTGCAGAAGAGTGGCAGATTATTTTTCTAAAGAAGAAAAGGCATTGGTAGTGGTAGATAATACGTATATGGGGCCTATATGGCAGCATCCTCTAAAATTTGGTGCTGACTTGGTCATTTATTCCGCAACGAAATACATAGGTGGACACAGTGATGTAATTGCCGGAGCTTGCTTAGGGTCTAAAGAACACATTGCAAAAATTAAAGAGATGCGTACGTTTCTAGGCAATATGGCAGGGCCGTGGACAGGTTGGCTTTTATTGCGAAGTTTAGAAACCCTTAAAATAAGGATGGAAAAGCAAGCAGAAAATGCGGCTTATGTATTTAATGTAATTAAGGATCATCCTAAGGTAGAGCGAATCGGTTATTTGGGAGCTATAAAAGAAGGTACGCCTCAATACGAAATATTCAAAAAGCAATATACTTCAGCTGGAGCAATGCTTTCAATCATATTGAAAGGTGGTGAAAAGGAAGCTTTCAAATTTCTGAATAGCTTGAAGCTGATCAAATTGGCTGTGAGTTTAGGTAGTACGGAATCATTGGCTCAGCATCCTGCTTCCATGACACACGCTGGAGTTGATCATGACGAAAAGATCAAGTTTGGTATCAAAGATAGTCTCGTAAGACTTTCAGTGGGAGTGGAGAACCCTGCTGATCTTGTTTGGGACATTGAACAGGCACTGGAGCATATCGAGTAAACCGTTTTTGGTACTAATGCTCATATTCTAAGTTTTTTCTTGTGAGACTTAGCACCAATTATCATTTGAGTTTAGCGATATCTGTAATTCAGCGACCGCTTATTTTCACGAAAAATATAGGTCTAAAAATAAAAGTAGACTCCTATGCACTTAGCTTCGATGAGCACTGCAGTTGATCTAACTTTTATTTTTTTACTTTTATATTGGTTAAATTCTATTTAGCTTGTATGCTCGTTAAACTATAAACCCTGAAATCATGAAAAAATTCTTACTCATTTTATTTCTTGCAGTTGTTACCGTGCAAGGATATTCACAGATTAAAAAGTGTGCCGTAATTTCGGTTTTTGGTAACAGAAATTTGTCTGATGATCCGTTAGATACAAAGTTGTACGAAAAAGTGCTAAAGGACTCTTCGTTCAATATTGCAGGAACAGTTAACGAATTTGAAGCACTCATAATGAATGAGTTCGTACCACAGTTTCCATTTGCTTTTAAAGACAAAGCGGAAGTGATCAATAGTGAAGATTATAAGGCATTAGATTCTATTGTTACTTACAAAACTCATATTTGGGAAGAATCTTCATGGGATTGGGCTAATCCATTAATTCCTGCCGATGGTTATATTAATATTGCCGCATTAGGTATTGTTACGGACAAGAGAGCCATTAAAAAGGCGTTTGAAATTTTCCCTGATATAGATGCAGTTCTGATCGCTTATGTTGATTTTAACTTATATGATAATGTTGGTATTGGTGGTATTACAAGTAAGAAAGTGTATGCTTATGCTAATATTAAAGTTTTCAACAGCGAGGCAAAAAGGATCTTTAAACTAAAGGAGAGAGAGTCTTCCAAAAAAGGAGTTACTGCACTTGGCGGCTTTGTACTTGACCCGCGTAAGTTAACACCAATGGTTTTTGATGCAGCAGAACAGCTTTTCGCAGAAATGAAGAAAAACATGCCAAAGAAACTAGCTAAAATGGCCAAGAAGATTGATAAAATGGCTGGTGAAGATGACAATTAATCACTTATCATTAAGTTTAAACCCTGGCGGCATCGTCAGGGTTTTTTTATGAAAGGAATTTCTACAGATGTCATTCGATTAGGTAAAAAATACCGCCTCCAAAACTTTGGCGATGTGTATGAATTTGAAGTAATACAATTTCTTCAGGGAGAAAACTTCAAATTCAAGGATTTGTCAACGCTGGAAATCTATGAGTATAAAGACCTTGTAGAATTCGGCAAGGGAAAAGACTTTGAGATTGTAGAGATATAAAAAGAAAGCGCCTCAAGGGCGCCTTTTTTATTAGTTTGTAAATCCATTTAGGGTATTCAGTGCTTCTTTTAAGTAGGCTGATCCAGCGGCACTCACTTTCTCTTTGTAAACTTTTGGATCTACTTCAACCGCATGTGTTTTACTCAAATATTTATCGCTCACATTGTACTTGGTTAAAGCTCCATAGCTGCTGCCCCATAAATCCTGATCTGCTGATTCTGCAGCTTTATATTTCTTCTCTTCCATTACACCTTCAATCTTTACAGGCTTCTTTAATTGCAGATTAGTAAATGCTTCTGGTTTTACTCTTTTTTCAGCAAAGTAGTAACTGGAGTATGTTTTAGCTACATCCGTATTAAATGATCCCGTTGCTCCCATGGCCTCATTTTCCAATCTTAGGTCTGACTTAACCACAATTTTTGCTACGCCACCTACTGCTTTCGAGAGTCCCTTGCTTGCACCAGATTCTGCGTCAGAAACGAATGGGACTACAACTGTAACAGTATTTACTATTGCTCCATCAAGATCGGCACTAAGCCTATAACCATTAAATTTATTCTTATTCTTTTTTCCATCATCTGATGTTTCTTTCACATAGTACTTAAATCCATCAGGTATAGAGGTGAGTAGACCTCTGAATTGCTCTTCACTCAAGGTACCTCCTTCTTTTAAATGATACCCTTCAAACTCCTTTGTACTTGCTGCTGCCTCGCCACTAATAATTTCATAGCCGGAATTCTTTAGCTCTTTTAAATAGTTAGCATATATTTCATTGGTTGTTGCTTTAATATCTTCTTCAGAAAGGCCTTTAATGGCCATATTAAGTCCGGCTACAGCATCTCCTCTGTATCCACCACCAATTTCACTACCCCCTTGTGCTACTTCAACCTGGCTGTACAATAGTTGATATATAACTCTGAATTGAGCGATATATACTTTTTTTGGAGCTTTCTTAAACTTCTTTTGGGCGTAACCGGAAACATCTTTTAGCTCGATATTCTGAGCCTGCATTAGGCTACTTAAAAATAACAGTACGATTATGTAAGGTATAGGTCTCATTGATTTGTAATTTTAGTTTGAAATATATTCAAAATTACTTCTCACGTGTAGTCGAGTCCATCCCATAATGGTGGTAAATCCTTATACCCTCCAGCACGGATATTAAATCAAATTATTGGCATAGGCGTATTTCAAGAGGCCTACCAGATTGTTAGTGTCTGTTTTTCTGAAAATGTTTTTTCTATGGGTTTCTACTGTTCTTTCACTGATAAAGAGTTCCTCGGCTATTTGCCGATTTGTATATTCTTTGGAGATCAGGACTACTATTTCACGTTCTCTGGGGGTTAGTAGTTTGTTCTCATCCGAATGTAGATTATTTATTAGCAACTGGTTGATTTCATTGCTTAAATAGATTTGATCATTTCTTACTGCGGTTATAGCATTTAACAATTCTTTATGGCTGTTCTTTTTTAGAACATAACCATTTATACCTTCTTTTAGAATCTCCTTTACCAAATGAGCTTCATCATGCATGCTGAGCACAATTATCTTTACTTCCTTATCTAACAGTTTAACTTTTCTCACTAAGGTTAAACCGTCTTCTTCTTCTAATGAGTAATCAGTAATAATCAGATGAATTTCATTTTTCTTTAATTGATTGAGACACTCAGCGATTGTATTTACCTTGGCAATCACTTGCATATCCTCATTTTTAGAAATTAGACTTTCTAGTCCGTCCAATACCAAAGTGTGATCGTCAACAAGCAAAAGATTATACATGATGGCAAGACTCCTGTTTACTGAAGGAAAATACTTTAAAAAACGCATAATTCAAGTTTAATTCTCGAATTATCTATTTTTTGATTTCATTCTCAATACCCTCATCATGGTATATAGTTGTACCAGATAAAGGAACGTTAACAATAAACGTAGTTTGATTTGCCTGGGGGGAGGTATCCAAATTAATCTCAGCCATCATAAGATTAGCTCGGGAAGAAATGTTTTTCCATCCATTACCCATACTGTTGAACATAAGGTTTTTGTCAAAACCCCCTCCATTATCTTCTATGATTAACGTTAGTTCATGTTCGTCACTTGTTAACTGTATACTTACTTTATCAGCATTGCTATGCTTAATAATGTTGTTTATCCATTCTTGAGTAATCCTGAAAATGGATACTTCGATTAAATCGTCAAATCGCGTGTCAGCTGCATGCATCTGGGTTTCTATTTTTAATTTGCCTGCAATGTTTATTCTGGCGGCAAATTCGCGAATAGCTTCTTTTAACCCTTGCTTTACCAGAGTTTGAGGCATTAGATCGAAACAGATGGTTCTTAACTCTTCATACATTCCATCCAGAATAGTTACAGACTGATCAAATAGTGTGGCTTTTTCTTCAGGCGTCTCTTTTTCTTGAAGCGAAGCGATATTCATATTCAAAATAGAGATCATCTGGCCGAAGCCATCATGTATGTCTTGTGCAAATCGTTTTCGCTCTTTTTCCTGAGAATCTATGATGGCCGAAATCTGACTTTTACGATACTCCAATTCTTTTTCTTGCAATGCTAATTCATGCTTTTTACGCGTTCTATTAAGTATGAGATAAACAATTACGAAAACTAGTATTAAACCTATTGCTAAGGCAGTGATAATGATTCTATTCTCACGAAGAGAAGCTTGTTGCGCTTCAAGTTGTAATTGCTGATTTTCGATTTCCCGTTGTTTATTTTCAGTATCGTACTTTGCCTGAAGCTCCTCCAAAGTTTGTATGCGCTCAAATTGATAGATGCTATCTCTAAGTTCATTAGACAGTACGAGGTACTCAAAGGCTTGGTCATATTCATTAATCTGAGAATAACATTGTGCCAATTTACTGTAGATGTCTTTTTTCTGAATCTGTGACTGAGTAGTCTGGGTGATGGATAAAGATTTTTTGAGATGTTCAATGGCTGATAAGTAATTGCCTTGAACAAAATCTAACTCTCCTAAATTATAATATAAATCACTCATTTCATTTTTGCCATCGTACTTGATGGCTATATCAAGGGCCTGCAAATAATAATTACGAGCGTCTTCAAAGGCATTTCTTTTCTTCGACAGGCCTCCAAGATTCGTTAGATTAACATATTTAAGTTCGTCATCCGGGGTGGTATTAAGGATGTCATTGCTTTGTTGAATTAATGATATTGCTTTGACATCGTTATTTCTATTTTTTTCAATAACGGCCATGTTTCCAAGAATTTTTGCAACCCCCAAACTATCTCCAGCTTTTCTTTTAAGAAGTATTCCCTCATAGTAAGCTTGCAGTGCTTCGTCAGGTTTACCAAGTAAATCGAGTACAGAGCCAATATTTAATTTGCTGGCTGCTAATTCTTTTGGTGGAGCATTACGATTTAATTTGATATTGTAAGATTTGATAAGTGCAGCAAGTGCATTTTCATAATCTCCGAGGTCTGTATAAACCAGGCCTAAATTATTAAGGGCGAAGCTCTCCACCCTTTTATCTCCAATTTCTTCAGCTATTTGTATTGACTTTTTGTAATGATCAATGGCCTCTTCATTGAGGCCAAAATCGGACAGGTAATTGCCCTTTAAATTAATTGAAACAGCCAGGCGTAGTTTATTTCCTGCCCTTTTAAAGTACATAGAAGCGGTATCTAATGCTGTTATTGCATTTGAATCCTGATAACTAGAGTAGTAGGCTTTTGCCATATTATAATAAGCCTCACCTATCTTGTCGGTACTGTCAATTTGAATGTAACCTGCGATGGCCAGTTTATACTTAAGAATTGCAGAATCGTAAGCTCCTTTTTCATGATACACTTCGGCACTGGCGTAATTGTCAGAGGGAGCAGGGTTGGTATTAAATAATATTAAAAGTAATAGACTGAGCATATTTCGGTATATAAACCGAAATATAGTCATTTATTAAAAAATGTTGAATGATGAACTTAGCTACCGTCTCGCGAAATCCTTAGCGTAATAAGTGAGAATTACATCGGCACCAGCTCTTTTGATAGACAGGAGAATTTCGTTCATAATGGCATCTTTATCTAACCAGCCTTTTTCAGCTGCCGCACACACCATTGCATATTCTCCACTAACATTATATGCTGCAATTGGCAGATCGTAATTTTCCTTAAGAAGTTGAATTACATCTAGATATGCCAATGCCGGCTTTACCATTAAGAAATCGGCACCTTCTTCAACGTCCAAATCAGCTTCAATCAATGCTTCTCTCTTATTGGCAGGATCCATTTGATAAGTTTTTTTATCACCACTTTTTGGTGCAGAATCCAAGGCATCTCTAAAAGGACCATAAAAGGCACTGGCATACTTAGCAGTGTATGACATGATAGATACATCAGAGAAGTCATGAATATCCAATTCTTCTCTTAAGTAGCCTACCCGGCCATCCATCATATCACTCGGACCAATAATGTCAATCCCGGTTTCCGCTTGAGCTAATGCCATTTTAGCTAAAATGTCTAGTGTTTCGTCATTTAAAATGTTGCCATTCTCATCTACTAACCCATCATGTCCGTCAGAGCTGTATGGATCCATGGCAACGTCTGTTATGATGCAGGCTTCAGGAAATTCTTTCTTTATTTTTTTTAGAGCCTGTAGATAGAAAAACTTTGGGTCGTAGCTTTTAGTGGCTGTTTTATCCTTATGCTTTTCTTCTACTACAGGAAAAATGTCAAAAGACATAATGCCAAGCTTCAAACATTGCTCAATCTCTAAAAGCATTTTGTTAAGCCCTAAGCGATAGATGCCCGGCATTGATGCCACCTCAATGGAAGCTTGAGGCGATTCAAGAAGAAACAAAGGATATATTAAATCCGAATTTGAAACTTGCGTTTCTCGGATCATAGATCTGATAGTTTCTGACTTTCTATTTCTTCTTGGCCTGATATTCATTGTTAACTTGGCAATAGGTTCAAGGGTATGTTGTTTGGGTTGTAACCTTTAGGAAATCGAGTGATGCAGAATTTTAACCCGCAGACCGATACAAATATTCCTAAAGCAGAAGGTAATATAAGAATGAAAGGATTAACGTTAGTGAGCAATATACTAGCAACGCATCCGGTTAAAATAGCTAATATAATAGCTACCCTTGCTATGTACGCAGTAGGCTGAGTTCCAAACTTGAAGGATGCAGTTGTGTTCACGCCCAAATGCATATGTAATACACGAACAAAAGAGTTATAAAAATTAGACTGCTCTATTTCCTCGTTTTTATCATTATAGTTTTTACTTGAAATGTAAACCGGCTTCTTGTCTATTATATTAAGGGTGCAAGAAAATTCTCCCGGACTGCAGAAACCCCCAGGATTATTTAGCCAAACTTTAGTTATTTTATTGTACGGGTATTCATACGTACTCCCTTCAAAATTTAATGTCAAACTTTTCTCTTTTAAAACAATAGTCCTCAGGTAATCCTCAGGACTATTCTTAAAGGTGTATTCCATATATTACTTTGAAAAATTCTTTATCGTTTTTTCTATGATATCACAGCACTCATGGAGCTGCTCCTCTGTCATAACCAAAGGTGGTGCAAATCTAATGATGTTCCCATGAGTTGGTTTAGCAAGTAAGCCATTATCTTTTAGTGCAACACAAATATCCCAAGCTGTTGAGCTTTCGGGTGAGTCGTTAATGACAATCGCATTAAGTAATCCTTTTCCTCTAACCAACTTAATTAAGTCGTTTGTCTGAATGAACTTCTCCATTCGCTCACGGAAAATATTACCAAGTTTACGCGCATTTTGAATTAATTTTTCATCATATATTACTTCCAATGCCGCGACTGCCACTTTCGATCCTAGTGGATTTCCACCGAAGGTACTTCCGTGCTGCCCGGGTTTAATTACTTCCATGATGTGATTATCTGCCAATACAGCCGATACAGGGAACACACCACCAGAAATGGCTTTGCCTAAAACAAGCATATCCGGCTTTGTGTAAGTAGATTGTTGCTCACATTTATTTTCACAAGAGCAATCTCCACAAACTCTAAGTAGGCCACCAGTACGGGCAATACCTGTCTGAATTTCATCAGCTATGAACAGAACACCAGCATCCTTACAAATTTTGGCAGCCTCCGCAACGAAATTGTCATCCGGAACAAATACTCCAGCTTCACCTTGAATTGGCTCTACTAAAAAGCCTGCAACATTTTCTTCTGCGACTGCTTTTTTTAGTGCACCCAGGTCGTTATAAGGTATTTTAATAAACCCGGGTGTATACGGGCCGAAATTTTTTCTTGCTCCTTCGTCATTAGAGAATGAGATTATAGTAGTTGTTCTTCCATGGAAGTTTCCATCACACACAATGATTTTAGCCTCATTTTCTGGAATCCCCTGTTTCTCATATGCCCATTTTCTACAAATTTTTAGGGCAGTTTCTACTGCTTCGGCACCCGTATTCATGGGTAGTACCTTGTCGAAACCGAAATATTCCGTTAAGTATTTTTCGTAGGGGCCAAGTACATTATTATAAAAGGCCCTTGAAGTTAGAGTGAGTGTTTCGGCCTGCTCTTTTAGTGCCCCAACAATTTTAGGGTGACAATGACCTTGATTTACAGCACTATAAGATGATAAAAAGTCGTAGTATTTCTTACCCTCCACATCCCAAACATAAACACCTTCACCTTTTGCCAGGACAACTGGCAGCGGATGATAGTTGTGTGCACCATGCTTATCTTCCAGGTTAATTAAATCTTGAGACGATAGTTTTTCATTTATGATAGCTTCCATACTTGTAAAGGATTAATAATTATACATTACTACATCATCGCGGAGAGCAGCCATCCTTTCCTCATTTATCGAATTTGGAGAGAAATCATCCTACACTTCAAATCTAACGAAATAGAAATAAATCAATGAATGAAAATTAAGGATGTTATTGAAAATGAATATTCGTAATTTTATTTATAAGTCCCTTTTGGTAATTAAAATTGTTTTTTCGATATTTGCAGACCCAAAAATAATTAGAGGATTTAGTTATTAAATTTAGATAAAGATGTCACGAGTTTGTCAGATAACAGGGAAAAGACCTCAGGTAGGTAATAACGTTTCTCACGCAAACAATAAAACGAAGAGAAAATTCTACCCTAATCTTCAAAAAAAGAGATTTTATATCCCTGAAGAAGATGCTTGGGTTACGTTGAAAGTTTCTACTTCTGCGATAAGAACAATTAACAAAAATGGCATCACTGCTGTGTTAAAAAAAGCTAGAGCTAACGGTAATACACTAGTATAACCGATTAAAAATATAGTATTATGGCAAAGAAAGGTAATAGAGTTCAGGTAATATTAGAGTGCACAGAGCATAAAAATAGTGGTATGCACGGTACTTCAAGATATATTACTACCAAAAACAGAAAGAACACCACTGACAGATTGGAGCTTAAGAAGTTCAACCCAATCTTAAAGAAAATGACTGTTCACAAAGAAATTAAATAATCATGGCTAAGAAAGTAGTAGCATCACTCCAAAAAAAGGAAGGAAAGAATTTCGCAAAAGTGATCAGAGCAGTTAGGTCTGAGAAGACTGATGCTTACACTTTTAGAGAAGAGATTGTAACTCTTGATCAAGTTCAAGATACATTGAAAAAAAACTAAGGTATTGAGAAATATCGAATGGTAAGAAAGTCCCAATTGGGACTTTTTTGCTTTATTTATAGTTCATATTTTAATATAAAGCACATGGCACTATTCGGGGGTCTGTTTTCAAAAGAAAAGAAGGAATCTTTAGACAAAGGGCTTGAGAAAACGAAAGAAAGCTTTTTCACAAAATTAGGTAAGGCAGTTGCCGGTAAATCTAAAGTTGATGATGATGTATTAGATGAACTGGAGGAAGTGCTCATTACATCCGATGTAGGCGTTGATACTACCATTAAAATTATTCAACGTATCGAAGAAAGAGTAGCCAGAGACAAGTATTTGGGTGTTGAAGAACTGGATAAGATATTAAA
The DNA here is from genome assembly GCF_017068455.1 of Fulvivirga lutea. Lineage (NCBI taxonomy): Bacteria > Pseudomonadati > Bacteroidota > Cytophagia > Cytophagales > Fulvivirgaceae > Fulvivirga > Fulvivirga lutea. The sequence goes on along the minus strand of NZ_CP070608.1, from coordinate 438,561 downwards.
AGAAGAAATTGCAGGCCTTTTATCTGAGAATAATGTTCAGGATTTAAAGGACTTTACCTTGCCCGATGTAAAAAAGCCTTATGTGATAATGGTGGTGGGTGTAAATGGTGTAGGCAAAACAACCACTATTGGAAAACTATCTGCACAATATAAGAATGCAGGTTACAATGTTGTACTTGGTGCTGCGGATACATTCAGAGCGGCTGCAGTAGATCAAATTAAACTCTGGGGTGAGCGCGTTGGTGTGCCTGTAATTGCAAAAGGCATGAATACAGACCCTTCAGCTGTAGCATTCGAAGCGGTGGAGTATGGCGTAAAGAACAACGCAGATGTAGTAATCATTGATACTGCTGGCAGGCTGCATAACAAGGTTAATTTAATGAACGAGTTAACCAAGATTAAGCGTGTAATGCAAAAATTTGTACCAGAAGCACCTCATGATGTGATGCTTGTGCTAGATGGCAGCACCGGCCAGAATGCAATGATTCAAGCGAGGGAGTTTACCAAAGCAACGGAAGTAACATCCATGGCAATTACAAAATTAGATGGCACTGCTAAAGGTGGTGTGGTAATTGGCATTTCGGAAGAATTTAAAATACCGGTTAAATACATTGGTGTAGGTGAAAAAGTAGATGACCTACAGGTGTTTAACAAAGCCGAGTTTGTTGACTCGCTGTTCAACAAATAAATTTATATCTACTCAATAAATACCCAGTTTTAGGTATTTACTTTCACTAGAAACTTTAAGAATTTCGTTCTAGGTTAAAACGTAGGAAATTTCATTTTGAAAATGCTCATGAACAAGCATGTACAAAATTGAAGGTTTAGGTTTTATGTAGGTGGAAAGACTAGCCAAAAAGTTGGTTAGTCTTTTCTTTTTGGGGCAGGTGTATACTCCCTAAATGGTATTTTAAATATGATCCAATATTCAAACCCCCAGCGAGACTCTTCTGTTGCTCTTCCAAACCCAGGAATCCAGAGTGGTGCTAGCTCGTTATTTGAGTAATTATCATTCACACTAAATTTGAATCTAGCTGTATAGCCCGACCATATAAACTTATATAGCTTTACTTTCAACCCGGTGGTGAGTTCATACCATCGGCTTGTTAATGTCGAGTTTTCTAAACTTTCTGTACCGTTACCCCAAAAGTCACTGGTGTAATCGTAGACAAGTCGATCTTCATAATTAGCCTGTGCATATCTGATACCGAAAAATAATGCACTCTGATCAGGATCTCGGTGCAAGAAGTTTATATCAGGACCTATTTTGAAGAAGTTGCCTTCATTTTGGTAAATAGAAGCATCGTTGGGTCCATTCCACTGCCTTTCAAAAATCCCATATTCAATATTTAAAAAGTAGCGGTAGAAATCAATATCAGCAGAAATCTTCCATTGTCTTACATCTGCCTGGGTAATAGCACTTAAACCTTTATCTACCACACCTTGTCCTAGGCTCACTAAATCTAACCCAACCCTTACCCCAGTTGGTTTAAATTTGTTAACCCTGCTTGAATCGGTGGCTATTGAATCTACCTGTGCACTTGCATTCAGCGAGTACACAATTAATATAAGGCTAATTGTATACTCTAATATTCTCATTGACTAGTTCTGGTTGTAGGAAATTAGTTTCCATACTTGCATTAAATACTCTTACTGAATCAAAATCACTTCTAATAACTTCAATACCATTATAAACAACCTCAGTGCCACAATCTTCTGAAATAAGCCTGGCTGTTTTTTTATATCCAACGATAAGTGTATCTAATCCAAATTCAGTATCAAAATATAATCGAATTTCAGAATCTGCAGGATTTATAGGTAAAACAACATCACTTGTATCATTAGAATTTTCTAGAATTGATCCATCTATACCCTCAACCTCAAGAAGATTTATTCTTAAAGGTTGTGCTGTTCCATCAATAACACTATAAAAGCCAATCTTCATTTTTGAGCCCCCTTGTAATATGCAATCAGGTTCATCGCAACTAAACAAGGTAGAGATCAACAGTAATATAAAAAGGGATGTCTTTTTCATTATCAGGCTGCAAATATAACCGAACCCTATTCAATCAAGAAGCAATTTAAATTTTCTTAATTTTGCACTCTAAAAACCAAGGATTTGAAAACAAAAACGAGACGTAGGGATAAGGTTAATATTGTAACGCTAGGTTGCTCAAAAAATTTAGTTGACTCTGAAGTAATGCTTACTCAGCTGCGGGGCAATAAAATTGACACAACGCATGAGGCTGAAAATGATGATGCCAATATCGTGATAGTAAACACGTGCGGATTTATTGATAATGCTAAGCAAGAATCTATCGATACCATTTTAAGATATGCTGATGCTAAAAGTGAAGGTCTGGTAGAAAAATTATATGTTACAGGATGCCTTTCTCAGCGCTATAAAGATGATCTTGAAAAGGAAATACCTCAGGTAGATGCTTTTTTTGGTACGCGCGACCTACCATTACTATTAAAGAGGTTTAAGGCAGACTACAAAAAGGAATTAGTAGGGGAGAGAGTATTAACTTCAGCCGGACATTACGCCTATTTGAAAATTGCTGAGGGTTGCGACAGGCCTTGTTCTTTTTGTGCTATACCATTAATGCGAGGCAAGCATATATCTAAACCAATTGAAGAACTGGTACTAGAGGCTAAGAATTTAGCTAAAAATGGCACTAAAGAGTTGCTGTTAATTGCTCAGGATTCCACTTACTATGGGTTAGATATTTATAAAAAGAGAAATTTAGCAGAGCTACTACAAAATTTAGCTGATGTTGATGGTATTGACTGGGTAAGGTTGCATTATGCTTTTCCTACTGGTTTTCCGCTCGATATTTTAGAAGTAATGGCCCAACACCCTAACATCTGCAATTATTTAGATATGCCCCTTCAACATGGCTCAACCAACATATTGAAAGCGATGAGGCGTGGCACAACACGCGAAAAACAAGAAGAGTTAATTGCCACTATTAGGGAAAAGGTGCCAGGAGTTGCGTTACGAACTACCTTAATTGCTGGTTATCCTGGTGAAACGGACAAAGACTTTCAAGAAATGTATGATTTTGTTGAGCGATCCAGATTTGAACGATTAGGAATATTTACTTATTCACACGAAGAAAATACCCACGCATATAATTTTAAGGATGATGTTCCTGATAAAGTGAAACAAGAGCGTGCTAATGCCGTAATGGAGTTACAGGAAAAAATCTCTTATGAAATCAATCAGGAGAAAATTGATAAGACTTTTAAGGTGCTGATAGATAGAGCAGAAGGAGGAAGTTTTATTGGCAGAACTGAATTTGATTCTCCTGAAGTTGATAATGAAGTAATTATTGATGGAGCAAGTCATGCGAGATTAGGGGATTTCTGTAATGTAAAAATTAATGATGCCACTGAGTTTGATTTATATGGTGAAGTGGTGTAGAGAAAATTGGCTTAAATGAAATTAGCAACTGTAGAACTTAGTGAAACCAATCGATTTTCAGATTTATTTTTAGACTATCTAAATGGCTCTGAAAGATTAAAGGAGTTCTACAAACGCTATCCTGAGATAGCTTCCTTTAAAGAACAGATTGCGGATAAGAAGTTTAGCGCTGAAAACAGAAAGATTCTCTGTAGTACTCTATCTGATCAATATCAAGGCATTTCTTCTAAGAAAGCGGTTAATACTTCCCTTCAAAAACTAGCTTCCGAAAAAACATTTACGATCACCACGGGCCACCAGCTAAACATTTTTACTGGGCCACTTTATTTCATTTATAAGATAGTCTCTGTCATTAAAACCTGTAAACAACTTAAATCTGAATATCCTGAATACGACTTTGTGCCTGTTTATTGGATGGCTTCTGAAGATCATGACTATGATGAGATTAAGTATTTCTGGCTGAACAATAAAAAATATGTTTGGGAGACTGAGCAGTCCGGTGCTGTTGGCGAGTTTGAAGTGTCCGGGCTAAAAGAATTGAGCAAGTCAATTCCGGGTATACCTGAGTTTTTTAAAGAAGCTTATTCGAAAGGTAAAACTCTGGCAGAGGCTGTAAGGTGGTATGTGCACGAGCTGTTTGGTGATGAGGGATTGGTTGTAATTGATGGAAATTCTAAAAAGTTAAAATCACTATTCACTGATATTGTAAAAGATGACTTGATTAATCACTCTGCAGGAAAATTGGTGGCAGATACATCCGCTAAAATTGATGAATTAGGTTATAAAACACAGATATATGCCCGTGACATTAATTTATTTTATTTAGACAAAGGGGTAAGAGAGCGTATAGAGAAGAATGACGCAAGAGACTATCATGTGCTCAATACTGATTTGAGTTTTTCAGAGGAAGAGATACTCAAGATTATAGATGAGACTCCTGAAAAGTTTAGCCCAAACGTTGTTTTAAGGCCATTGTATCAGGAGGTGGTTTTACCAAACCTGGCCTATATAGGTGGCCCTGCAGAGGTAGTTTATTGGTTTCAATTAAAGGATATGTTTGACCATTATAAGACCTCATTTCCTATTTTAATGCCAAGAAACTTTGCTGCAATTTTGCCTAACCACATTAATGAAAAAGTGGGAAAAACAGGTTTAAACTATGCTGATTTATTCAAGCCAAAGCATGAATTGCACAAGCAAGTTACTTTGTCCAACACTTCTGAAAAGGTATTATTAAATGGGCAGAAGGACGAGCTTATGAATTTATTCAATAAGATTAAGGAGCAAGCAGCCTCCATTGATCAAACGTTAGTGGATCACGTTGATGCACAAAGTACCATTGCTAAGAGTAAGCTTGACACAATTGAAAAGAAGTTTATCCGCGCAGAGAAACGTAAGCAATCTGAAAAAATAGCACAGATAGATTCAATATTGGAAGTTCTTTTTACCAATGACTCACTACAGGAGAGAAGAGATAATTTTTTGAATTTCTATTTATTGAACTCGCAATTTGTAGAACAACTCATAGCAGAATTTGAACCATTCGAATTCAAGTTTTATATACTTTCAAATGGCCAGTAAGCAGGTTTTAAGAGAAGTATACTTAGCCAAACGTTTAACACTTACAGAAGAAGAGTATGGCAGGAGAAACGAACTTATTTTAAACAAAGTTTTGGCTCTTATTGCCGAAGTTAACCCCTTAATAATTCACTTCTTCTTACCAATTAAAAGCAAAAGAGAAATTGATTTAACATCCGTTATTGATCAATTTCCTTCAAGTAAATTTGTTATTCCAAAAACAGAAAGTAATGGTGAACTGAAGCATTTTATTTTTAATTCAGAAACTAAGATGCTTCAAAATAAATGGGGAATAATGGAGCCTCAGGAAGGTATAGAGGTTGATCCAAAAGATATTGACCTCGTTATTGTCCCCTTAATTATAGCCGATAAGTTAGGACATCGAATTGGCTACGGTAAAGGTTATTACGATCGATTTTTGGCAAAGATTGAAGCACTTAAAGTAGGAGTATCTCTCCAGCCTTTGTTAGACAAAATCGATTATTCAGAGGCAACAGATGTCGAGTTGGATAAGGTAATTACTCCTTACGAGCAGAGGATAATTTCTTAGGATTAAAAACCGTTTTAAACTCTTTTATTCCAAATCCTAATTGGCCATTGCCATCCATATATTTGATAAAAATGGTGTAGTTTCCTGGTCTATCGGATGTTCTAAACGGAATTCTAACTTTACCATCGGGGAAAGACAAGTTACTTTCCCAAAGTAAAACTGACCTCATATCAGGCAGGTTGGGATTATGCTCATTGTTTTTGATGGGATTACTTGCTGGTTTGGTCACACCGGTAGCCTCAAAGTAGTTGCCACTTTGTGCGATTTCATTTGATCCTGCCGATTCTTTCAGAGTTACAACCACTAATCCACCATCTCCGAAAGGCCCCAGGTTAACGAGCTTTTGTTGTCTGTTAAATATTTGAATTCTTTGAATATCAGCAGGGTTAATGGCCAATATCTCATCAATATCTTTGGTGGGTCGGTTGTTAATGAAAACGAAAGGTGCTTCTTTGTACACTCTTAACTGGTCTTCAGAGAACATTCTTAGCGTATATTGCCCTTTTTTCTTGCGGAGCATGAGTCCATTTAAAACCTCTTTAATAACATCGGTCATCGTAGGGAATACCTTATATCTGGTCATATCATAATCAGAATCAGGGTCTCTCACTAATTCTTTAATGTTAAACTCCAATGTTTTTTCATCTGTAGTTTCCTCAGGTTGATAGAACTTATATACTTTCTGAATTGAATTGTTCTGTGCAATGTTTTTGCGCTCAGCATCATGTGCCTCAGTCCAGGGTAACTCTTCAGTCAGATTGAGTGATATGGATGGAATTACTTCTTCTACTTTAACTTCGGGGTTGGTAAATTTGTGGTCTTCGGAATAAGCGTAAAATGGAATTTTCTGCTTTCCATAAAACTCAACTAGCAATGGAAATTCGAAGTAACCTGAACTATCCAAGTTAGCCTGATAAACAACATTTACTCCAGGAATAAATAAATATAGCTGTGATGAGTCGGGCAGTGGCTTAATATCTTTTAAGTTGCCTCGTAGGTATAAATAGTTCTCTTTTGTTCTGCTAGCGTTCTCTGAAGCTTTGATAGTGGTTGACTCAGAAATGCTTATGGCATAGTCATCAAGGCGTTGCCTAATATCATCCGGGCTTGAGAATAATGTTACAGGAAGATTACTGAGGTAATAGAGATCCTTATTATTTGAAACCCAATTCGAAGGAATAATTTTGGCATTTAAATGCTGAATATCTCTGTTAGTATTGAAAACTAATTCGTCACCTGAAGAAGTTTGTAATACGCTATCAATTAAAATTTGTTCATTTTTTAAATTGACATTATTGAAAACAGACCTACTTGCAATTATATTCTCATTATGCAAGATATTAAAGGAAAGAAGGCTTGATGGCAACTGATTCTTTTCAATTCTAATGGCTAATCCTTTTCTTTTATAGAGTGCTTTAGATTCATATACGATGTTATTTTGAGAATAAGGTCTAATTATTAAGCTGTCATTATGATAAACACTTCCATTGCTTTGTAAAATCAACAGATAATAATCTTGTCGATCATCAACTCTCAGCGAAAGACCTTCACTAACTACCTTAGGAAAGGTACTCTTGATATTGTTAGACGAGTCACAAAAGTGACTAATTTTATAGGCCCTACTACTTTCTGGTTTAAGGAAAACACTGCCATAACCAGACTTCTTAGTTAACTCTAGTTCTGCAATAGTCTTTTCCTTATCATCAACAACTTTTGCCGATGTTTGAGAGCAATTATGTTCGTATGAATAAGCCAGTCTGGTAGGAATATTATCTATTAGTTGACCACCCTCAGGATAGAAATTAATATGGCTTAATTTTTTTGTATCCTTAATTGTAAAGCTCTCTTCGGTATCATATATCAATATGCGTTGTCTATTTAGTTGGCTTTCGCCTAGGCCTAATAGGTAATTGGTATAAACAATCAGCTCGTAATAGCCTGATGCCATGCTCTTGGTAAGAGTTATTTTTGAGGAACCCTGTCCTTTGCTTGCAAAATTCTTTTGTAGTTCAACAACATCGTTAAACTTATTCTTCAGAAGGATATAAACCAATTCATTAGATTGAGAAGGTTTATTCTCATAATCCAATAGTTGATAACTTATTTGTATTTCCTGGCTATTAAAATAGAAAGGCTTATCAACATCAAAAGTAATTTTTGAGGCAGGGGTTTGAGCTAGAGCAAAGTTGGTCGCTATGACCAATAATATGGATAAAAGTTTTTTCATATTACCAGAATGGGGGTCTTTCGTTTGTTGAGTTTGAAACTTTAGTGCAGTCATCCTGAATAATGTCACCTGTTGAAACATTTATTGGGAACAACTCTGAAGTAACAAATCCAGAGACTTTTTTAACTGAAGAAGCACTAAAATAACCAAGCACAATTTCATCAGGATCATCTATTGATTGGATATTGGATTTAATTCTACCAGTTGGTTGATCGAATAAAGATCCTTGGTTTTGCTGTTGTTCCACTTGTGACCAAAATTGATGTGCACCTTTCGATAAGGACAATTGCTCAACCTCAATAAAATATTTGAACCCAAAGCGTCCTTTTTCGTCTCTTATGAAACCAATATTAAAATTTTGTATTTGTCCCGAAATAAATTCGGGCTTGGATACTATAACTTTCTGAGAATATTCATCAACCCAGCATTTGCAACAAGTACAAGGTGCTATTTGTTCTAGTGTTTCGGTTAGTGCATCATAAACATAACCGCTACAAGCCGGTGGGTCTGGGATGGTCTGCAGTTCAACTTTTTTTGTTTTTTGTTCTGGGAATGTTAATATTTCATAAATGGCTGAGTACCTCCATCTATAAAATGGACTTTCAGATACATCACCAGTGGTTAATAAAACATTGATGCCATCATAATCAGTAACTACATTTTCTTTACTTACTTCATTTTTCACTTCATAACTAAAAGCCAATGTATCTATACCCGCATTAGTTGTAAGGGTTTCTGGTAAAGATCGGTATGATTTACCGTTAGAAAGAGTAATATTCAAAACATAAGAAGTACCTACTTGGCCTTTAAACGAAGTAGGTGTAGTATAAAGGCCTGCTGACGATTCGTTTAATTGAATAATTGAACCATTTCCAGATAATATAAACACATCTGCACTTGACGCAGGTTTACTTCTACTATTGTCAAAATATCCTGTAGAGTAAAACAGTTTAACACTATATGGCCCTTCCTCATCTGTTATTAAGGCATCTACAACCAAATTACCCGCTTCAGATTCAACATCAACATTAACAGGGTCTATACAGCCTAAAAGCATAAATAATATTAAGGACGCTATTTGAACAGAATTTTTCATACTTACCAGAATGGAGGCCTTTCATTACTTGATCCAATTACTTTTGTGCAGTCATCCAGGACGCTATCAGGTGGACTAGTGCGAATGGGAAATAGCTGCGGTGTTATAAATCCAGATTTCTTTTTTATCGATGAAACACCAAAGTATCCAAGTACAATTTCATCTGGATCATTTAGAGATTCTATATTTGATTTAATTCTACCCGTTGGTTGGTCAAATAGTGACCCCTGATTTTGTTGCTGTTCAATTTGTGACCAAAATTCATGTGCTCCCTTCGTAAGAGATAATTGTTCAATTTCAATAAAGTATTTGTAATTAAATATTCCTCTTTCATCTTTCAGAAAATCAATATTGTAATTTTTAATCTGACCGCTTATAAAATTAGGATCAGAAACTTTAACCTTTTGTGAGAAATTCTTAACCCAACATTGACAGCATGTACAGGGGCCAACCAAGACAACTTGTCCAGTAGAATTATCAACAATATATCCACTGCATAATGGCGGATCAGGAACCGATCCTCCATCAACTTTCTTCTCACGAAGTTCTGGATTGGTACGAATCTCATAAATTGATTCATATCTCCAACGATAAAATCGATTTTCATCAATTTCCCTTGTTGTTATAAAAAGATTTATGCCATCGAATTCGATCTCAATATTTTTATCGTTTAAGCCGCTTCTAACCTCATAATTAAATAATAATGTATCAATACCAGCATTGGGTTGTATTGTCTCTTGGGTTGATTTATAAGATCGACCGTCAGCGAGGGTAATGTTGAGTATGTAACTAGAACCTATTTTCCCCTGGAATGACTCTGGGGTAAGATAGTTGCCAGATGATGATTCAGATAGCTGAATGATTGACCCATCATTAGTAACAATATTTAAATCTGCACCAATTACCGCCTTTGTGTTTTCATTATCGAAATAACCAGTTGAATAAGATAATTTGACGTTGTATGGCCCTTCTTGGTCAGTTATTAATGCGTCAACGACTAAATTACTTTCGGTTGATTCTACATCAACATTTATTGGATCAATACAGCTCTGAAATGCCCAAAAACTAGATAGTATTATAAATATAAGTCTAAATATTTTCCCCATTATTCCCAATATGGTGGTTTAATATTGGTGGCACCTTCAAATCCCAGGCAAGTTCCTATTAATTCAGGTAAGACCGAAACTCTTTCAGGAACATCTTCCCGTGTAAGATAACCACTTGCAGATACAATTGATGATACACTAAAATATCCTCTAACTGCACTATTTTCTTTGTCGACCGTATGGATGTTAGAAGGGATCTCACCAACTTGTTGAGCAAAAATCGAGTTCTGTTCTTTTTGATTTTTAATTCGCTTCCAAAATTCGTGCTCTTCCTGAGTTATGGAAAATTGATCAATATTGAAATGATATTTTTCTTGAAATCTTCCTTCAGAATTTTCTATGAATGCAATAGGAACATTTTTAATCTTACCGCTAATGAAATTAGGGTCTGATATAATTAGATTCTCATGCTCTATTACCCAACATATACAACATGTACAATCTGGCGGTGGTGCAGTACCACAAGGAGGAGGGGGTGGAACTACAGACAGATAAGGCTTAGTTTCAATTTGATAAGTTCCAGTAAACTGCCATCTATAATACTTATTATCTTCTTCTAAAATATCGGTGTCGAGAAATAGTTCAACACCACCCTTACTAACCTCAACATTATTTTTACTTAGCGTTGATCTAAAATTATATTCTTTATTCACTATATCAATACCGGCATTCTTCACTAACCTCTGTACAGTACTTTCAAGTTTCTCGCCTTCACTTAACTCAATTACCAACTTGTAATCTATACCTTCAATAGCTTTGAAATCTGATGGAGGGATGTATGTGCCTAATCCATTTTCACTAAAAATAATTTGATCGGCACCTGCATTCAAAATAACTTGTGCATTTCTTACTTTGTTAATAGATGGATTAGAAGAATTGTCAGAATAGGCAATTGATTTAGACACAATAACTCGGCTAGTCCCTTCCCTATCTGTTATGAGTGCATCTATAACTATGTTGCCATCGTTATTCGAATCAATTTCAAAATTAATTGGATCAATGCATCCACAAAGGATCACAAAACATAATGATATGTTGACTAAGCTCTTCATTAAAACTTAAAATTATAGGTGATAGAAGGAAAGGCTGATCCCAAAACAGAAAGTTTATAGGCGGTTGGCCTACCACTCTCACTTTCCTGAAAGAAAACGGAATATGCGTTTCTTCTGGAGTACACATTGTAAATCGTAAACGACCAGCTACCTTCCCACTTTTTATCCTTTTTGTGATTAGTCCTAATCAATAACGACACATCCAACCTGTGATAAGTCGGTATTCTGTACTGATTCCTTTCGGTGTAATTAGCCACCAAAACACCATCTATTTCAAATCGTTCTACTGGTGCAGTAATTGGTCTTCCAGAAGCCAGGTTGAAATTAAAAGAAAGTACGTGCCTTCTTGAAATGTCATAATTAGCATTGATTTTGATATTATGCGGCTGGTCGTAGTTCGCAGGAAAAAACTCGTTGTTATTCACTTGCAAGCTCTCAAACTGCGAGGAAGTCCTTCTTCTCGAAGAAGTGTAGGTGTAATTAAATTCTCCCGACAATCGGCCATCTTTTTGAATAGAAAATTCAAGCCCCCTTATATCGGCTTCACTATTTACTAATTCGGTTTCAATATTCTGTTTTAATGCTAACTGGGCGCCATCTTTATATTCAGGCACATTATCAATTTGTTTGTAAAATACCTCTACCGAAGCAGTAAGCTTTTTCACAGGCATTCTTTTGAAATAACCAATAGAATATTGATTACCTATCTGTGGTTTGATATATTCTGAACTAGGCACCCAGGAATCAATCGGGGTAATGGCCGTTGTATTGGACAATAAGTGAATGTATTGATAAGACCTGCTAAATCCTGCCTTGATAAAGTTATTAGCATCCAGGCTATATTTTGCAGACAAGCGAGGCTCCAGCCCAGAATAACTGGCAGCCACTTCTCCATTATCATAGTTAACAGTATCTATTATCTCGAAATCATCCTTAGGTAGTTCAGGGTTGTATTTAAACAATTGATGATCGCCAAATAGTCGATAGAAAGAATACCTTAAGCCTGGCGTAATAATAAGGTTATTTCCAACCTGCATCTCGTCACTAATAAAGATTCCGGCTTCCAGCGATCTATCATTGTTCAACTCAATATTCCGTACATTGGATGAGCTTGATAGTGGCTTAAGGTCACCTCTAGCAAAATCATAACCTTTTACATCAACGCCAGCCGTTAAAAGATGCTTTTCAAGTGCATAGTTCAGGTATGACTTGAATTGAAAATTGTCGATACTATATTTCCAAGAAAATGACTCGTCTATATCTTCATCTCTAACCTCATAATTGTAGTTGCCAACAGAAAAGTTGTTAAATAGTGAGAGTTTTTGGTTTACATAACTTTCATGAGTGATTGATGCACTATGGTTTTGCCAATAATAGGCCGTGTCATTTGAAAACTTGAACTTATCATTACTTAAATAGTAGCTTGCTGCTATCTTATTCTTTTTATTAATATAGGCCGTTACTTTGCCGGTTACATCGTAAAAGAAAGCTTCGCTGTTTCTTACATCATCATTCTTAACTTGTTTTAGCAGCCAGTCTGAGTATGATGTTCTACCTGCAAACAGAAAGCTCACCTTGTCTTTAGCTATTGGGCCTTCCACCATCAATCGGCTGGTAACAATACCCAAACCGCCTGTTCCATGAAACTCATTCCTGTCGCCATCTTTTTGTCTAACATCTAATACAGAAGAGATTCTGCCGCCATATTGCGCTGGAATCGCGCCTCTATAAAACGTCACTTCTTTTAAAGCGTCAGGGTGAAAAGCCGAGAAAAAACCGAATAGATGGTTAGGGTTGAATATGATGCCTTCATCCAATAATATTAAGTTTTGATCAACACTACCTCCCCGCACATTAAAACCTGCACTTCCTTCTCCCACGCTATTAACTCCAGGAAGAAGCTGAATACTTTTAATAACATCTATTTCGCCTAAGAAGGCTGGGATCGTCTGCAATTCTGCAGCTGTTATACGCGTTCTACCTACTACTGCACTTTCAAAATTTTCCTTTTCTGCATTGTCTTTCACTACAATTTCATCAAGTGTGATGGGTTTTTCTTCCATAATCACATCGTACTTTCCCGACTCATAAATCGAAAAAGCGATATTCATATCTTGATAATTTAGTCCGGCATAAGTGATGATGTGTTTACCAACTGGTAGGCTTAAAGAGTAACTTCCGTCTGCCCCAGTTGCCGTTCCTTTTTGCACTTCGTTAGCGTAAATAGTTACTCCTACGAGGGGTTCATTAAATTTTTCATCTTTTATAATACCTCTAATGCGAACGCTGCTACCCCAATTGGCATTGGCTGAGTCTCCAATGGTATATCTTGTTAAATCACCATCTAGGTTATCTAAAATTTCTTGTCGAATGATATCGGCAGTAGGATCTTTGATTAATGCAATACCATAATCGTAAATATACTCTATATTAATCGACCTACCCGCTAATATACTTTGAAGGGCAGTAGCAATTGGCTGATCTTTATAACTGGTAGTCACTGTAATTTGGGCAGTCCATTCTGGTAGGAAGAAGAATTTTACATATTCTTTTTCCTCAATTTCATTTAAGAATTCTGTAAGTGAAACACCTATCTTGTGTTCTGGAACTCGAAAATCTACATTCTGACTTTTGGCTGTGCCCACTAAAAATAATAAAGCGATGCCTGTAATGATTCCTCGCATAGAAATCAAATGTAGCCCTTTATTGCAATATGCTGAATCACGTAAACTGTGGGATATTACCTACTTAATGGCCATCACCATCTCCTTTTTGCCGGGAGGACCGGGCAAAGTATTAACTTCAAGGCCTAATGATTTGAGGTTTCTTTTAAGCTGACCCTGAGCACAATAGGTGACGAATACACCACCCTTCTTCAAAGAATTAACTACTTTCTCAATTTGGGGTATTTCCCATAATTGCGGTTGTTTGCTGGGTGCAAATGCATCGTAAAAAACTATATCAAACTTCTGATTTCTTAAGTCAATCAACTCGATTTTATCATGTATTTTCTCTAGAAGAAACTTTTCGTGTATAGGAACTTGCGAGTTCCACGGTATCTCATGCATATCATTGAAAAAATCAGTCAGTGAACCGTCAGCAACTAAATTAGAATAGTTGAGTATTTCATACTGCTCCTTGTCCAATGGGTATGCTTCAATCGACATAAATTCGATCTCAATATTATTTTTGATCCCATATTCGAGAGATAAAAGTGCATTTAAACCTGTGCCAAATCCTAGCTCAAAAATCTTGACTTTCTTGACTTGAGAATTTTCAGAGTGCCAGAATCGTAAGCCATTTTCAATGAAAACGTGACGAGATTCTTGCAGTGCACCATGAAATGAATGGTATGTCTCATTTAATTCTTTGTTGTACAAAGAATGCGATCCATCTTCAGTGGTAATTATTTTTAGATGATCATTACTCATTTAGTGATCAGTACTGTTGCAAAAGCTGCAACTCCCTCTTCTTTACCAACGAAACCGAGTTTTTCAGTAGTAGTTGCCTTAATTGAAACATCTTCTTCATCAATGCCCATTACTTCCGCCAAGCATTTTTTCATTTCGGGGATGTAAGGATTTATTTTAGGCCTTTGCAAACAAATGGTACTATCGATATTTCCTATTTCCCAACCCTTAGTTCTAATCAGCTTCATTACATCTCTCAGAAGAATTTTGCTGTCAATGCCTTTAAAGGCTGGATCAGTATCTGCAAAATGGTATCCAATATCGCGCATGTTGGCTGCACCTAATAAAGCATCACAAATTACGTGAATTAAAACATCGGCATCTGAATGGCCAACTGCGCCCTTAGTGTGCTCAATTTTAATGCCGCCCAACCAGAAGTCCTTGCCATCAACCAATTGGTGTACATCGTACCCAAGTCCCGTTCTAATTTTCATTTGCAGTTGTTGATTTATAGTGTAGTACAGAACAATTCTTTTCATGCAGAATATCATTCACCATTTCCATGATGTCAGATTCCTCTACTGCCCTGATTCTTTCGATTTCTTTATTACAATAATTGGTGTCTCCTGAAAGGGCTGAGTAAGCCAGGTTCATGGCTCTATTCAATAATTCCACTTCGCCAAATGCTAAAGTTGACTCTGCCTGATTTTTAACTTTATTGAGTTCTTCATGATCCATGCCGTTATTTTTTAGTGAGTTAATTACTTTCCATACTTCACTTTCCCCTGTTTCAGTTGAAACACCTTCGGCTAACTTTCCACTTATAACCAACAATCCGGGGTCTAGAGAGCCCATGACATAAGCTCCAATACTTTTAAATATTTCATTATCTCTAACTAAAGCATTGTATAAACGTGATGATTTTTCTCTACCTAAAATATCACTTGCCAGATCTGAAGCATGATAGTTATGATCAAAACGAGCTGGCATATGAAAGGCCATCGTTAACATATCGGTGGGCACATCAGCGGTAACCACCAACTCTCGCTTTTGATTTTGCTTCGATTCTCTGTTGTAATTTCTTTCAATCGACTCACTGCTAGGAATATCCCCAAACCACTTTTCTGATAACTCCTTAACTTGATCAAATGTAACATTACCAGCCACTACAAGCACCGCATTATTGGGACTGTAATATTTATTATAGAAAGCTTTCACATCATCTTGAGTAGCTTCTTCAATATGGCTGATTTCCTTACCTATTGTTGCCCACCTGTAAGGGTGCTTGCGATACGCCAAAGGCCTCATTTTAAGCCATAAATCGCCATAAGGCTGGTTTAGATACCGCTGTTTAAACTCTTCAATAACCACACTTCTCTGCACTTCCAGTACCTTATCACTAAATGGAAGGCCAAGCATGCGATCGGATTCTAACCAAAAAGCACTTTCTATATTTTGGTGTGGTACAGTTATATAATAGTTTGTGATATCAGGACTGGTGAATGCGTTGTTATCGCCACCAACTTTTTGTAGCTCACTATCAAAATTTTCTACATTAATTGATCCACCAAACATAAGGTGCTCAAATAAGTGGGCGAACCCTGTTTTTGTTGGGTCTTCATCTCTGGAACCAACCTTGTAAAGTAAATTAAGTACGGCTATCTGAACGCTGGGGTCTTCATGCACAATTACCTGAAGTCCATTATCTAGCCAAAATTCTTTGAAATTGATCATATTTGGTGTCCAAAAATAAATATAACCCTTCACTTTGAGGGCAAGACCAATGCCTTAATTTTGCGGCAAAATTTAAGATATGAATTTCGATAGGAAGAAATACTCCAACAAACTGCTCATGGACCTCTATGAAGGTCTTTTGCGGCCAAGAATGATTGAGGAGAAAATGCTGATTCTTTTAAGACAAGGAAAAATTAGCAAGTGGTTTTCTGGAATAGGGCAAGAGGCGATTTCTGTGGGCGCCACAAAAGCTTTAAAGGATGAGGAATATATACTTCCAATGCATAGGAATTTAGGGGTTTTTACTTCCAGAAATGTGCCTTACGATAGATTATTCGCTCAATTTCAAGGTAAAATTCATGGATTTACAAAAGGGAGAGATCGTTCTTTTCACTTCGGCACGAATGACTATAATATCGTAGGCATGATTTCGCATTTGGGACCTCAGCTGGCTGTAGCCGATGGTATAGCATTAGCAAATCAACTTGGGAAGGAGTCTAAAGCTACATTGGTGTTTACAGGAGATGGTGGTGCAAGTGAAGGAGACTTTCATGAAGCATTAAACGTGGCGGCTGTGTGGAATTTGCCAGTAATCTTTGTTGTAGAAAATAACGGTTACGGCCTTTCCACGCCTAGTTCTGAGCAATTCAAATTCAAAAACTTCATAGATAAAGGACCTGGATACGGTATTGAAGCTGTTAAAATTGATGGTAACAACGTACTGGAAGTGTATGACACAATTGACAGGCTTTCAAAAAAATTAAGAAAAAATGGCGGTGGGCCGGTACTTGTTGAAGCCATGACTTTTAGAATGCGCGGCCATGAAGAAGCTTCCGGCACTAAATACGTTCCTAAAGAATTAATGGATCATTGGGCAAAGAAAGATCCTTTGGAAAATTATGAGCGATATCTTTTGAAGGAGAAGGTTCTTACAAAGAAAGATATTGAAAAACTAAGAGCAGGTATTCAGCAAGACATTGATACAGGATTAGATAAGGCTTATTCAGAAGAATTGCCGGTGGCGAGTACAGAACTGGAAATAACCGACATGTACTATCCCTTTGAGCAAAAGGTAGTAGAAGAGTCCGGTAATTTTTCAGAAAAAAGATATGTAGATGCCATTTCAGACGGATTAAAACAAAGTTTAGAAAAATACCCAGAGCTGGTCATCATGGGTCAGGATGTAGCTGATTATGGAGGGGTATTTAAGATTACTGAAGGCTTTGTCGATAAATTCGGTAGAGAAAGGATTAGAAACACCCCGCTATGTGAATCGGCAATCATTGGTATCGGTTTGGGAATGTCCATTAAGAAAAGAAAGTCGTTGGTGGAAATGCAATTTGCTGATTTTGTTACTTGCGGTTTCAATCAGATTGTTAACAACCTCGCAAAATCTCACTACAGATGGCAGCAAAATGCTGATGTTGTGGTTCGAATGCCCACCGGGGCAGGTGTGGCGGCAGGGCCGTTTCATAGCCAATCAAACGAGGCTTGGTTTTTTCATACACCAGGTTTAAAGGTGGTATATCCTTCCAACCCTAAAGATGCTAAAGGGTTACTATGCGCAGCAATAGAAGATCCTAACCCAGTAATTTACTTTGAGCATAAAATGCTTTATCGTTCTCTAACTGATGAGGTTTGTGACGATTATTATACTACTGAAATTGGTAAGGCCAATTTGGTGCAGGAAGGTTCCGATATCTCAATAATCACTTATGGCATGGGCGTGCATTGGGCCAAAGAAATAATGGGAAACAACCCTGAAATTTCAGCTGATATTCTTGACTTAAGATCATTGTTGCCATGGGACAAAGACGCTGTAAGAAAAACTGTTGAAAAAACAGGTCGCGTTCTTATTTTACATGAAGACTGTTTAACCGGAGGAATTGGAGGAGAAATTTCTGCCTGGATTGGTGAACACTGTTTTAACTATTTAGATGCGCCTATTTTAAGAGAAGCAAGCTTAGACACAGCGGTACCATTTTCTCCGCCATTGGAACAAAACTTTTTACCCAAGGGTAGGTTAGCTCAAAAAATTAAAGATTTAGTCGAATTTTAGTTAACTTGATGCGTTCTAAGCTAATGTAGCTCAATTTTTTACGCATATTATTTTGTCTTTTCAATACCATAGCGCGAGCATTTCTAAGCCCCTAAAGTGGACAATACTTGTTCTTGTATTACTTTGTGGTTCCTGTTTTCAGGGTAGCAATGTCGTACAAGCTCAGGAAAAGAATAAGTTTGAGCGTTTGAATGAGAGGAAAAATAAAGAGAACCGCAGGCTCAAGCGAAGAGGCGACAGAGCCAGATCAAACAAAAGTAAATTAAGGCAGGTACGTTTTAAGTCGAGAACCAGGCAGGGTGAAAAGGCTTATAAAGGTGATATAACTGGAAGAAAAGTTACCAGGATAAAATCTTCAAGGTTGCGTTCCAATGCGAACTATGCGCAACCAAATCCTTATGCAGGAAGAAAAAGAAAAACGGAAGCAAGTGTAGCAAAAAAGGCCTTATCAAAAGCGCGCTTTACACAACGGCCTTCTGAAAACGCAAAAAAAGCTTCAGGTCCACCGAGAACTTCAACCAGACCTCGCGAAAAAGCATGGAAGGGTGGAGTTAATGGCCGGGCATTGAATAAACGAACTAAGAGAGTCACTTTCACTGGTAAAAGTAATTATCAGGGAGGCTCGGTGCGTTCTGCAACGCGTTCCTCAGAACAAAAAGCTACCTCGGGAAGAGTGGTGCCAAGATCGGCATCGGGGGCTTACCGAGTTCGAAAAAGAAAAACACCTTACAGTTCTTTTAGACCAAAAAAGAAATGGGAGAAGGCCTTTAAAGGAGATATTACTGGAAGAACATTTCAGACAAAACGCACAACTGGCCGTCCGGGAGTACAAAAGCCGCCAAAAACGAAATACACCAGTCCTGGCAGAAAAGGCGACCAAGCTTATTCAGGAGGCTTCGGAGGAGGCTATAAATCCGCGACCAGAAGACCTGAAAGGGCCTGGAAGAAAGATATTTCGGGAAATAAATTGCGAATCAGAACTAGTGAAGGGCCAAAGTTTGATGGCCCACAGTTTACGCCCTATCCAAAAAATAAAAGTAGAAGAGGAGATCGGGCATATAAAGGAAAAATTAAAGGAGGTAGCTATAAATCAGTTTCGAGCAGAAAGGAGCGGGCTGGTAAGAAACTGAGTGGCAGTAATCCACCTGGATCAGGCACAAGTAAAGGGCTCAGTTTCCAGGGAAACATTAAGGCTGGAAAACCGCTTAAGGGTGGAGGTAGTATTTCCGGTAAAAGATGGAATAATTCTGGTAAATCAATTACAAAAGCAAACAATGCTGAACAAAATCAACGAGCCAGATCTTTTCAGGGAAATATCAAAGCTGGAAAGCCATTAAAAGGAGGCGGAAGTATATCCGGCATCAGATGGAATAATAAGGGTCAATCAATAACGAAACAAAATAACTCGGAGCAAAGTCAGCGAGTACGCTCATTTCAAGGCAATATTAAGGCAGGTAAACCTTTAAAAGGCGGTGGTAGTATTTCAGGTATCAGATGGAATAACAAAGGTCAATCAATAACGAAACAAAACAATTCGGAGCAAAGTCAACGCGTAAGGTCGTTCCAAGGTAACCTCAAGCAGTCCAAATATAAAGGTGGTTATTATGATGCATTATCAAGCACTTACAAGGGGGGTGAAAAAAGAAGATTTGATTACAAGCGTCACCCAAGTGCAGATAAAAAGGCGATTAAAGTCCGTTTTTCAAAAAATAAAGATGATTTGGCAGGATATCAGGGCACACTCAAGCAGAGAAAATATAAAGGAGGCAATTTCGATGCGTTGGCAGGCACCTATAAAGGAAACCAAAAAAGAAAATTCGATTATAAGAAAAATCCGAATGCAGCTAAGGAGTCATTAAAAGTAAAAGAAGAACAGAAGAATGACAGGTTAGCAGGTAATTATCAGGGTACAATTAAGGATAGTAGAAAATATAAAAAGAACCCAGCGGCAGCGGATGAGGCATTGAAAAAGCATGCTCCTAATAAGAATTACTTTTTAGGAGGTAATTTTACAGGTAGAACTAAACAAACCTGGAAATACAAGCAAAATCCGAATGCGGCTGACGAATCCCTAAAAAACAGACCACCACAATCGGGTGCACAAAAAGGAGCTGATTTTGGTGGAAGAACCAAAGTAACCTGGTCAGTAAGGAAAAACCCAAGCACTGCTAAAGAATCACTGCTGGGTATAGCTCCTTCAAAAGAAACAGCCAGAGGAACGGCCTTCAAAGGGAGAACCAAATTGGCTTATAACTATAAGCGAAATCCTAATTCCGTAAGTGAAGCGTTAAAAGGGCGCGGACCTTCAAAGGCGGCCATTAGCGCATCTAACTATCAGGGTAATATTAAAATGAGTAAAAAAAGCCTTCAGGATAGGCACCCAAGCCTTAAGTATGCTCGGGGAAAAAATAGTGCTACTCAAGAAAAAGAGAAACTTTTTAGCTTGAAATTATTGTTTGCTAAAATATTCAAGAAGAATGAGGGGCAACCTGACAATGTGAAGGAGAAAGAAAGAGCACCTCGCTTCGATAAACGAGAAAGAGAAATTTGGTACGATTAATTTATGAATTGGAATCATTTAACATCTGAGGATCAACTAAAGGCAGCAATTAATGAATCTGAAGAAACACCCGTTTTAATATTTAAACATAGTACAAGGTGTTCCATTAGTAGCATGGCCTTAAATAGACTGGAGCGATCATGGAGCGAATCGGAGGGTATTAAACCCTACTATTTAGATTTAATTCAGTTTCGGTCACTATCAAATCAAATTGCAAGCCAATTAAATGTTGAGCATCAATCTCCACAAGCTATTTTAATAAAAAATAAAGCAGTGGTGCATCATAGCTCCCATATGGGTATTTCTTATTCCGACATCTCAAAATCTGTAATAGCTTAAAAATTAAAGCTTATTGTTTGCTTTAGCTCTTCAGAAAGACTTAGTGATACAGGGCAGGTAAGAGCAGCATGTTTAAGACCTTCGATTTGTTCCTTTGATGCTTTTAATTCAGGTATTGTAAAGTTGATTATTACTTCTTTCACTTTTCTAGGGTTGGCAGCCATCACTTTGGTGATATCGGCACTTAAACCTTCTAAACTTACTGATTCTTTGTTAGCATAAATCCCCATCAGGGTCATCATGCAAGAGCAAAGTGAAGAACATAGTAAATCAGTGGGCGAATAAGCTTCACCCTTGCCATTATTGTCAGTTGGGGCATCAGTAATTATTTTATTTCCTGACTTGATATGTGTGCCCTCCGTTCGCAAAGAACCAAGGTAACTTACTTTCATTTGTGCCATTATTCGGTTGGGGTTAAACTATCTTAAGAGGTTTTCCGTTTTAATTTTACTAAATTTAATTATTCTTTTGCAGAGTGAATAAAAAGATTCTTATACTACCGCTTCTACTTCTCATTGGGTTAACGTCCAATGCTCAGGAAGACCATGAAGATTACAATTCAGAGTTTGTTTGGGGGATAAACAAAAATACGTCTGGAGGCCTCATTGGAGGTTTCACATTTCGTAAATCCAGAAAAATAGGCGATAATTTATTCGAGAGCGTGGGTTTAGAGGTGATGAACGTTAAACATAATCAGGAAACTCAGCTTAGGACTAGTGCAGGTAGCAGCTTTATTTTCGGAAAAGTTAATTATTTATACGCTCTGCGATTCCAATATGGTAGAGAGTTAATCTTATTTAGAAAAGCACCACAACAAGGAGTTGAAATAAAAGCAATCACTGCGATTGGCCCATCTTTAGGAATTCTTGCGCCCTATTACATAGAGTATAGTCCTGATCGTGGAAGTACAATTGGAGGAAATACAGAAAGAGTACCTTACGATCCGAGCATCCATTCAATAGAAGGAATAATTGGAACGGGTTATTTATTTCAAGGCATTCAAGAATCCAACATTCGTATAGGAGCAAACTTAAAGGCTGGCATTAGTTTCGAAATGGGCACATTGAAGAGTAGTGTGACGGGTGTTGAAATTGGAGCACTTTTAGACGCATACACTCAGAAAATAGACCTGATGGCGGGCGTTGAAAACAAAGCTATTTTTCCAACAGCATATATTACCATATTCTACGGAACCAGAAGGTAGTCTCTCTGGTTAATTCTATAGTTAAAATGTACCTTTGCATTTAGATAATTACTAGAGCATGATAGAACTTCCTGTAGTTTCAAAAGAAGAAAAGAAAAGTAAAATCAGAAAACCAGATTGGCTGAGAGTTAAACTCCCTGTTGGGGAAGAATATGCTAAGGTTAGAAAACTGGTTGACAACTATAAATTACATACCATTTGTGAAAGCGGTAATTGCCCAAACATGGGCGAATGCTGGGGAGCCGGTACGGCCACTTTTATGATATTAGGGAATGTTTGTACCCGAAGCTGTACTTTCTGTGCGGTAGCGACAGGCCGCCCACCAGAATATGACGAGGAAGAGCCTAAACGTGTTGCCGAGGCTATTAAACTCATGGGCGTGAAGCATGCCGTAATTACCTCGGTTAATAGAGATGAATTAAAAGACAGAGGTGCAGAAATTTGGTATCAAACGGTAATTGAAACCAAGAAACTTTCACCTGAAACAACCATAGAAACATTAATTCCCGATGTAAAGGGTAATTGGGACGCCTTGTATAGGATGATTGAGGGTGGTCAGGAAGTAGTTTCTCATAATGTGGAAACGGTTGAAAGTTTATACAGAAGGGTTAGGCCACAGGCTAAATATGCCAGAAGCCTTGAGCAAATAAAGCTTACCAAAGAAGCAGGTAAGCGTACTAAGTCAGGTATTATGTTAGGGGTAGGTGAAAAGCCTGAAGAAGTACATAAGGCAATGGATGACCTGGTTGCAAACGGACTGGACATTTTAACTTTAGGCCAATATTTACAACCAACTAAAATGCATTTAGAGGTTGCTGAGTTTATTCACCCTGATCAGTTTGATGCGTACAGAGAAGAGGGATTGAAAAGAGGATTAAAATATGTTGAATCAGGTCCTTTGGTAAGATCATCTTACCATGCAGAAAGACACGTAAATGTTCCTATTTAATTGAAGATTTATGGAACAATAGTAGGCCTCATTTTGTAATAAAGTGAGGCCTCTTTTTTACCCAAAATAATATTAACTTTGCAGTCTCATTTGAAGGCCACTACTTAACAAATATGAAATTAGATATTAACTACCGAGAAAGATTTGATACCCGCCACAACGGGCCTGATGAAAATCAGGTAAATCAAATGCTTGAGTTCATTAAAGCTGATTCATTAGAAGACTTAATAGATCAGACTATTCCTAAGGCAATCCAGTTGGAAAAGACAATGGATTTACCTTCAGCAAAGAGCGAATACCAATTCTTGAGTGACTTTAAAGTATTGGCTTCAAAAAATAAAATATTTAAATCATATATAGGCACTGGCTATTATGATACCATAACGCCACCAGTAATTTTGAGAAATATTCTTGAAAACCCGGGGTGGTATACAGCCTACACTCCTTACCAGGCAGAAATCGCGCAAGGCAGACTTGAAGCGCTAATTAATTTCCAAACTACAATTATTGAATTGACCGGAATGGAAATAGCCAATGCCTCTCTTCTTGACGAAGGAACAGCGGCAGCAGAAGCAATGACGATGTTAATGGGTCTTAGGAAGGGGAATAAGAAAAATTCGAGTAAGTTTTTTGTAGATAAAAACGTATTCCCTCAAACACTTGATTTGCTTAAAACCCGAGCAATTCCCGTAGGGATAGATTTAGTAATTGATGATTTGTCTAAATTGGATTTAACGGATGAATCACTTTATGGCATTTATATTCAGTACCCAAATAACGATGGCGAAGTAATAGATCATTCTGATTTAATTGCATCGGCAAAAGAGAATGATGTTTTTGTTTCCGTTGGAACTGATTTACTTAGCCTAGTGCTACTAAAATCTCCTGGTAAAATGGGAGCTGATGTAGTAGTTGGATCAAGCCAAAGATTTGGTGTGCCGATGGGTTTTGGTGGACCTCACGCAGCTTTTTTTGCGACAAAAGAAGATTATAAAAGACAAATTCCTGGTAGAATCATTGGAGCTTCAATCGATGCACAAGGCAACAATGCTTATAGAATGGCACTTCAAACAAGAGAGCAGCATATCCGTAGAGAAAAGGCTACCTCCAATATTTGTACAGCTCAGGTTCTGTTAGCGGTAATCTCCGGCATGTATGCCGTATATCATGGGCCCGAAGGTCTTAAAAAAATAGCTCAACGAACGCATGGCTTAACAAAACTACTTGCGAAAGGCATTAAAGAAGCTGGCTTTGAGCAGGTTAACACACATTATTTTGATACACTAAAAGTTAAAGTATCAGATATAGATGGCATCAAAGCTAAATCTGAGGAAAAAGGAATGAATTTCAGGTATTTCGGTGATGGTCATATCGGTATTTCATTGGATGAAACAACCAGAATTGAAGACATCGTAGAAATTGTTTCTGTATTTGATCCAAAAACTACATTTGACATTCAATCTGAAGCAGATAACATTTCTTTAGACTGGCCAAAAGGTCTCCTCAGAGAATCTAAATTTCTTGAGCATCAAGTATTCAATAAATTTCACTCTGAGCATGAAATGCTTAGATACATAAAAAGGTTAGAAAACAAAGATTTGTCTCTGGTACACAGTATGATTTCATTGGGTTCGTGTACAATGAAATTGAATGCAACCACTGAAATGATGCCGGTTACATGGCCGGAGTTTGGTAAAATGCACCCATTCGCACCTTCATCGCAAACAAAAGGATATCAGGAATTATTCACTGATTTGGAAGCATGGCTATGTGAAATTACAGGGTTTGATGCTGTATCACTTCAGCCAAATAGTGGAGCACAGGGCGAATACGCAGGTTTAATGGTGATCAGAGCCTATCATGAAAGTAGAGGTGAAAGTCATAGAAATGTAACTTTAATTCCATCTTCTGCACATGGAACCAATCCAGCGAGTGCAGTGATGGCAGGGATGAAAGTAGTGATCGTGAAATGCGATGAACAAGGAAATATTGATGTGGATGATTTAAGGGCTAAAGCTGAAGCGAATAAAGATAATTTATCTGCTTTAATGGTTACATACCCATCAACGCACGGAGTTTTTGAAGAAAGTATCAAGGAAATTTGCCAGATAATCCATGATTTTGGTGGTCAGGTGTATATGGATGGCGCAAACATGAATGCTCAGGTAGGCTTAACCAGTCCTGCTAATATCGGGGCAGATGTATGTCATCTTAATCTGCACAAAACATTTTGTATCCCTCACGGTGGTGGAGGCCCTGGAATGGGTCCTATTGGAGTGGCCAGTCAGTTAAAGCCATTCTTACCTAGTAATCCTGTTGTAAAAACAGGTGGTGATCAGGCTATTACTGCTATTTCTGCAGCCCCTTATGGTAGTGCTAGTATTCTTACAATCTCTTATGCGTATATCGCGATGATGGGTAGGAATGGTCTTACCAAAGCAACACAGATTGCTATACTCAATGCGAATTACATCAAAGAGAAACTTACAGGACATTACGATGTATTGTATACTGGTAAAAATGGTAGAGCAGCACATGAAATGATTATCGATTGTCGTGAGTTTAAAAAAGCTGGAGTGGAGGTTGAAGATATCGCTAAGAGATTAATGGATTATGGGTTCCATGCACCAACGGTTTCTTTCCCTGTTGCTGGTACTATGATGATTGAGCCAACAGAAAGTGAAACAATGGAAGAATTAGATCGTTTCTGTGAGGCACTTATCGAAATTAGAAAAGAGATTAGTGAGATAGAATCTGGTGTGGCTGACAAAGAGAATAATGTGTTGAAAAATGCACCCCACACAGCCGCAGTCATTACAGCAACTGAATGGGATAAACCGTATTCTAGAGAAAAAGCCGCCTATCCGTTGGCTTATGTTAGAGAATCTAAATTCTGGCCTTCAGTGGGTAGAATAGATAGCGCATATGGAGATAGAAATTTAATGTGCAGTTGCTTGCCACTTGAGGAATATAACGAAGATGCTCAGGCAATAGAAGTATGAACTTAGTAAGAAAATAATTCAATATTGAAGGGTCGTTTTTCGACCCTTTTTTTATTCCCTCATACTAGAGAAAAAAAATTTAAATTTTTTTCGCAAACGATTGCGAACGTAATTTGTTGTGATTGAAAGACTTACAAACTTAAATTCTGACTAATCCGATAAAGTCAGTTTAGTCGTCTGAAAATTCTCTTGCATCCATAATATTATTTGGCATATTTGTGCCTTTTCAACCTAAACCAAATTTGTATGATTAGAAGTTTTACTCTAAGGGGTATTCTATTGCCCTTACTTTTTGTGTCCACCACCATATCACTGGCACAAAACAAGGCTCAAAGAGAGCAAATTCAAGAAAAATCAAATATTACTAAGTTAAATCAGCTAGAAGTTGAGTTTAGACAGAAAGCTGAAAGTGAAAAGCGTGCTGCTATTGAACAAGCAGAAAGAAATGGATGGCCAATAAGAACTTCCTTATCTGATGGAAGACTCATTGAACTCCAAAAAGTTGTTGACGGGCAACCAATCTACTATACCACTTTTAATGTGGATGCGGCTCGTTCTACCAGAACTGACCACCTCAATTCAGGAGGCTCGTTGGGGTTATCATTAAATGGCCAAAACATGACTGCCTATGTTTGGGACGGTGGCTTGGCAAGAAGCACTCACCAGGAGTATGATGGAGCAGGTGGTTCTAACCGATTTTCAATTGGTGATGGTACCAGCACATTGAACTTCCACGCAGCTCACGTAACCGGAACCATTATCGCTTCGGGTTTTCAGGCAGCTGCAAAAGGTATGGCTCCTCACGCTTATGCTGTAGGCCATGACTGGAATAACGATAAAACGGAAGCCACTGCAGCAGCAGCTAGCGGAATGTTAGTATCAAACCATTCTTATGGCTATGCTACAAGAAACCAATTTGGCCAGGTACAACTTCCACAATATTTCTTCGGAGGTTATATCGATGAGTCTGCTGCATGGGATCAAATTCTTTACGATGCACCTTACTATCTAATGGTAGTGGCTGCCGGTAATGACGGTAATGATAACACAGCCAATACTAATCCTACGGGTGGAAGTGGCTTCGATAAATTAACAGGTCATTCTACTTCTAAAAACAACTTAGTTGTTGCCAATGCTCAAGATGCGAATGTTGATAGTAACGGTAATTTAATATCAGTTGCAATCAATAGTAGTAGCAGTGAAGGTCCTACAGATGATTTTAGAATTAAACCGGATATTACAGGAAATGGTACAGGTGTTTATTCTACTTATGAAAGTAGCAACTCTGCATACAACTCTATTTCTGGTACTTCAATGGCATCTCCTAATGTTGCTGGTTCATTGTTATTATTGCAACAGCACTATAATAACGTAAACGGTTCTTTTATGAGATCTGCAACGTTAAAAGGTCTTGCTCTTCACACGGCAGATGATGCTGGAGTTTCAGGCCCGGATGCTGTTTTTGGTTGGGGACTATTGAATGCTAAAGCTGCTTCTGAAGCAATCACAGAGAATGGAAATACTTCAAGAATTGAAGAATTAACATTGTCTGCAGGCCAGTCTTACAGTATCACTGTTGATGCCAATGGAGTTGAGCCATTATTAGCTTCAATTTCTTGGACTGACCTTCCTGGTGCTGAAAACACCGGAACTGTTAACCTAACAACGCCAGTTTTGGTAAATGACTTGGATATCAGAGTAACTAAGTCAAGCACCACATATTTTCCATACAGGCTTACAGGTCCTACATCAAGTACAAAATCTGATAATAATGTAGACCCTTACGAAAGAGTAGATATTTCCGGAGCGAGTGGTAGTTACACAATAACCGTAACTCACAAAGGTACTTTAACAAGTGGCAGCCAGGATTTTACTTTAATAGTAACTGGTGTAACTGGTGCACCTGTTGTTTGTAATGCAACTACGCCTACTGGTCTTTCTGTAGGCAGCATAGGCTCATCAACCGCAACTGCAAGTTGGGATGCCGTTTCAGGAGCAACTTTTGATTTAAGATATAGAGTAGCAGGTACTAGTACTTGGACTGTTGAAGCAGTGAGTGGTACATCTTACGATTTTTCCGGCCTATCTGCTTCTACAAATTATGAAGTGCAGGTTAGAAGTAAATGTTCAGATGGAAGCAACTCAAGCTATACTTCGTCTACAAATTTCGCCACAACAGAAGTACAATTAAACTACTGTGCTGCTAATGGAAACAGTGTTTCTGACGAATACATTAGCAGAGTACAAGTGGGAGGAATTAATAACGCATCTAGTGCTGGTACAGGAGGATATCAGGATTTTACTTCGGTATCTACAAGCCTGGCAAAAGGAGAACCTCATACTATTACTATCACACCAACTTGGACAGGTTCGTTGTACAATGAAGCTTACGGTGTTTGGATAGACTATAATAAGGATGGTGATTTCACAGATGCTGGTGAGCAGGTGTTTGCACAATCTCCTACTCAAACATCACCTGTTAGTGGAAGCTTTACAATTCCTGCAGGAGCTGTAGAGTCTAGTACAAGAATGCGTGTAATCATGCGATATAATGCAGCGCCATCATCTTGTGGCTCATTTAACTATGGAGAAGTAGAAGATTATACAATTATCATTGGAGGAGCAGCAGGTGATACTCAGGCACCAACAGCACCAACGAATCTTGCAGCTTCTAACATCACTCAAACTACTTTAACACTTTCTTGGACTGCTTCAACGGATAATGTTGGTGTGGTTGGTTATGATGTTTATCAAGCAGCCTCATTATTAGGAACAGTTACGGGTACTTCAGCGAATGTTACATCATTAACTGCAGGTACTAACTACTCTTTCAGTGTTAGAGCTAAAGATGCAGCAGGCAATGTTTCAGCGGCAGCTAACGTTTCGGCAACTACTCAAAGCGCAGGAATAACTTGTTCATCAACGGTAAGCTTACCTTACTCTGATGGTTTTGAGTCCGGCTTTGGTGGTTGGTCTCAGGTTTCAGGCGATGATTTTAATTGGGCAAGAAGATCAGGATCTACTCCTTCTGGAAGTACAGGTCCATCGGCTGCATCAGAAGGGTCTTTCTACTTATATGTAGAAGCATCTTCACCTAACTATCCAAGTAAGACAACCATCATAGAAAGCCCATGCTTTGACCTTGATGGTGAAACAACAGTAAATTTTGGATTCAAATATCATATGTATGGTAGCACAATGGGTTCTTTAAATTTACAAGCCTCAACTGATGGTACTTCTTGGACTAGTGTTTGGAGTGAGTCTGGTAATCAAGGAAACTCTTGGCTAACGGCCAATGTAGATTTATCATCCTATGCTGGAGATGTTGTTAAGTTAAGATTCGTAGGCACTACCGGATCTAACTATACAGGCGATATTGCTATTGATGATCTAACGATGGGTGCCGGAACTTCTGGCCCGGGTTCTACAGATGTTACATTAACTTTAGTTTTTGATAACTATCCTGAAGAAACTAGCTGGCAAATTGTAGATGGCAGCACTGTAGTTGCTTCTGGCGGAACATATGCTTCTCAAGCAGATGGATCTACGTTGAATATTGATGTAACGCTACCTGACGGATGCTATGACTTTATAATTTCTGACCAGTATGGTGACGGAATGTGCTGCTCTTATGGTAATGGTTCATATTCTCTAAGAGATGGAGCAACTGTATTAGCTTCAGGCGGATCATTTGCTTCTAGCCAGACTACTAACTTCTGTGTTGGAGGGGCTGCATTCAGTACATTCTCCGATTTAGGAAAAACTGTTCAGTCTGATGGTATACGACCAGATGGATTCAGCTTCTATCCTAATCCAGTTGAAAGTCATTTGAATGTATTTACAGGTAAAATGAAAGCAACAAGCTATAAAATTTATAATGCCACAGGAAAAATTTGGCAGCAAGGCAATCTTTCAGGAACAGATAATGTAATTGGAGTTCAGTCTCTAAAAGCAGGATTCTACTTCCTGGAAGTGACAGACGGTGAGAATGTTCTAATCAATAAGATTATTAAGAATTAATTTCAACCGTAAACCAGATGAAAGGGGGTCTTCAAAAGAGACCCCTTTTCTATTTTAGAAATGAAAGTAAAGCTCATTCGTTATACAAAACGTGAAGTACCGTTTCTCCAACAGCCTTTAGTGTTTGTTTGCTAATGATATCCATGTTATCGTCATGGGTATGATGGAAGGCACCAAATGAGCCGTCAGTCGGGTCCATAGGTATAATGTCTATCATTGGAATTTTGCCATACTTATTTACAAAATAATGGTCATCAGTAATTTGCCCTCCCGGTTGATTAATGAAATAACGTGAATAACCAAGCTCAGCTCCTCTATTCCATACCTTATTAACTATAGAAGGGGCACTTTCCATACTATAACCTTCTTTATAAAACTTCGCATTTTCACCACCCACCATATCTAGTAATATGCCATAATAAGCGGAGTACTTAGGCTCATGTTTATTTTTCGACCAGTATTGCGATCCAAGACACCACCAGCTTTCAAGGCCATTAGTAGGTTGGATGTATTCATTGGGTCTTTCACCCCAATCTTCGCCATCAAAGAAAATGATATCAACTCCCAGATCTAAAGAATCATAGGTATTAATAACCCGAGCAATTTCTAATAATACGCTAACGCCACTTGCACCGTCATTGGCACCTAATATTGGCTCTTCTATTCTGTCATTATCTTTATCTGCGAAAGGCCTCGTGTCCCAATGGGCTGCAAGTAAAATTCTCTTTGATTTTTTTGGGTTATAGCTGGCAATAATATTTCTCAAATAGAGAAGTTGATTGTCAAAAGTAGTGGCTTCAAAATTTTGTTCCTGAACTTCCCAATTGAATGATTTGAGCTTTTCTATCAAATAATTACCTGTTTCAGTGTGGTTTTTACTATTTGGTACTCTTGGCCCAAACTCAACTTGTTTTTTTACATAAGCATAAGCTGAATCAGAATTAAATTGGGGTACAAAAACTTCCTTGGGTTGCTCCTTAGATTCTTGCTTCGATTTGTCATCACCGCAGGAAGTGAGTAGGGCGATAAAGGCAATTGATGCCAAAAAGTATAAATTTTTCAATGGAATCAGTTTTGAAACGGATAAAGAATAAATAATGTGTTTTAGAACTCTTTGTAAAGCAAATAAAATTGATTTACATTTGCAGGCGTAAATATAATAAGTTTCTGAGGGGACAACGAGTCCCCTCTTTTTATATTATCAATTTGGAGAATTTAAAGTCGATAGTAACTAAGCTGGCTGAGGCTAACCTCACTAAAAAAGAGCACTTTTTAGTGGACGTAATTGTTTCGGCAGACAAAGGACCAACTAAAATTACTATTCTTTTAGATGGTGATGAAGGCGTAACTATCGATGATTGTGCCGAAATGAGTCGAGCCGTTGGGTTCGCCTTAGAGGAAGATGAAATTGTGGATTCTAAGTATACTTTAGAAGTTACCTCACCTGGAGTGGATTTCCCGCTAGACACATTAAGGCAATACAAGAAAAATATCGGGCGTAAGCTCAAAATCTCAACTACTGATGGTAAGGATATCAAAGGTATTCTTAAGGAAGTAAGCGAGAAGAGGTTGTTGCTCGATAAGGAAGTTAAAAAAGGGAAGAAGGTTGATCATGTGCCACTAGAAATGTCATTTGATCAAATAAAGAGAACAATTGTTCAGGTATCGTTTAAATAATAATTAATAGATAAAAAATGAATGCTTCTGTATTAATTGAATCATTCGCTGATTTTGCGAAACAGAAAAACATAGACAGACCTACTATGATCAGAATTCTGGAAGATGTTTTCAGAACTATGATCAGAAAGAAGTTTGAAACAGATGAGAACTTCGACATTATTATTAATGCCGATAAGGGTGACTTAGAGATATGGAGGTTTAGAGAAATTGTTGATGATAACTCTGAGGACATCTGGGATCACGACAAAATTAGCCTAACAGATGCCAGAAAAATTGAGCCTGACTTTGAAATAGGCGAAGAGGTGGCTGAAGAAATCACATTAGAGGATTTCGGAAGAAGAGCGGTAATGACTGCCAGACAGACCCTAATTCAAAGAGTGAAGGATCTTGAAAAAGATATCCTTTATGAAAAATATAAAGATCTTGTAGGTGAAATTATCACAGGTGAGGTTTATCAAATACTGAGCAGAGAAATCTTATTGATCGATGCTGAAGGTAACGAAATATCTATTCCAAGATCAGAGCAAATTCATAAAGATCGTTTTAGAAAAGGTGATCAGGTTAGAGCTATTGTTGACCGTGTTGAAATGTACAACGGTAGCCCTAAAATTATCTTGTCTAGAACAAGTCCAGTGTTCTTAGAAAGACTTTTCGAGAATGAGGTTCCTGAAGTGTATGACGGACTTATCACTATTAAGAAAGTGGTGCGTGAACCGGGTGAAAGAGCAAAAGTAGCAGTGGAATCATACGATGACAGAATTGATCCTGTAGGTGCATGTGTTGGTATGAAAGGCTCTAGAATTCACAGTATTGTTAGAGAATTACAGAACGAGAATATTGATGTTATCAACTTTACTGATAACATGGACTTATATATAACAAGAGCTTTGAGCCCTGCTAAGATTACCAGCATAAAAATGTCTGAGGACGATGATAGGGTATCTGTGTTCTTAAAGCCAGATCAGGTTTCATTGGCAATTGGTAAAGGTGGTCAAAATATCAAGTTGGCTAGTAGATTGGTTGGTAAGGAAATTGACGTGTTCAGAGAGTTAGGTGAGTTTGATGAGGAGGATGTTGATCTTGATGAATTCGGAGATGAAATTGAAGACTGGGTAATTGATGAATTAAAAAGAATTGGTTTAGATACCGCAAAAAGTGTGTTGGCACTAAATGCTGAAGAGCTTGCAAGAAGAACTGATTTAGAAGAAGAGACTATCGAAGATATTCTGAAAATATTAAAGCAGGAGTTCGAATAAGTCATTTTTTAAACTTATAAAAAAAGGAGATATTTGAATATGGCAGATGAAAAAACCATGAGGTTAAGCCAGGTAGCAAGAAAGCTCAACGTAGGATTATCTACGATTGTAGATTTTCTGGCAGACAAAGGCTTTGATGTTGAGAGCAGTCCGAACGCTAAAGTTACGGGTGAGCAATTCTCCATGCTCTCTCGTGAATTTGCAGATTCTGCTCATGAGAAAGAGGAAGCCTCAGGTCTTTCAATAGGCACCAAGCATCATGAGGTTGCTATCGATTCCGGTAGCTCAAAATCAACCCAAAAATCTGATGATGAAGAGGTTTTAATTAAAAACCTTTCGGCTGATAAGGTTAGCTCTGAGCAGAAAGAGGAAGCGAAGAAACCAGAAAAAGTTGAGCCTGAAAGAACAAAACTTCAAGGCTTCAAGGTGCTGGGTAAAATAGATCTAGACAAGAAAAAGCAAGAAGAAAAAGCCAAGGAAGAGCCGGTAAAAAAAGAAGAGCCAAAAGTAGAAGAGAAGCCAGCGGCAAAAGAAGAGAAGAAGGAGGAAAAAGTTGAGCCGAAAGCTGAGCCTAAGAAGGAAGAAGCACCTAAAGCTGAAGAGAAGAAAGAGGAAGAAAAAGGTGTGATCTCGGCCAAAGCTGATAAACTTCAAGGCTTAAAAGTGGTTGGTAAGAT
The DNA here is from genome assembly GCF_017068455.1 of Fulvivirga lutea. Taxonomy (NCBI): domain Bacteria; kingdom Pseudomonadati; phylum Bacteroidota; class Cytophagia; order Cytophagales; family Fulvivirgaceae; genus Fulvivirga; species Fulvivirga lutea. The sequence goes on along the minus strand of NZ_CP070608.1, from coordinate 404,635 downwards.
TGAGCTTCCAAAAGAAAAGGATAGAAGAAGCAAGCCGGTAGCTTCATCTGATGATCGTAAGGAAGAGAAGAAGAAGAGACCAAGAAAGCGTGTTGCCAGAAACGATGACAGAAGAAGACCTGATCAACGGGGCGGTGGTAAGCGAATAGAGAAGGAAGAACCTTCAGATAAGGAAATCCAAGATAAAATTAAGGCCACTCTTGCAAAATTAAGTGGAAATAAATCCAAAAAGGGTGGAGCAAAATATAGGAGAGAAAAGCGTTCAGCTATAGCAGATGCTAAGGAAGAGCAAATGCTACAAGAGCAGGAGCAGTCTAAAACGCTGAAAGTAACAGAGTTTATTTCGGCAAACGATTTAGCTTCTCTTATGAATGTGTCTGTGAATGACGTAATTTCCGTATGCATGAACTTGGGTATGTTCGTTTCGATCAACCAGAGATTAGATGCTGAATCTATCACAGTAATTGCTGATGAATTTGATTTCAATGTTGAATTTACTTCAGCAGATGATGAGGTAGAAGTAGAAGAAGTAGAGGATGCAGCGGAAGATTTAGAGGAAAGAGCGCCTATCGTAACTATCATGGGTCACGTTGACCATGGTAAGACATCTTTACTTGATTATATCAGAAGCTCAAAAGTTACAGCTGGTGAAGCGGGAGGTATTACACAGCACATTGGTGCCTATGATGTAATGACTGAGAGCGGTAATAAAATTGCATTCTTAGATACACCGGGTCACGAGGCATTTACGGCTATGCGTGCCAGAGGTGCCAAAGTAACGGATATTGTAATTATTGTTGTTGCTGCGGATGACGATGTGATGCCACAAACCAAAGAAGCAATTAATCATGCTCAGGTGGCAGGTGTTCCAATTGTAATTGCAATCAATAAAATTGATAAGCCGGGAGCTAATCCTGATAAAGTAAAAGAATCGTTATCTGGCATAAATATTCTGGTTGAAGACTGGGGTGGTAAATACCAGTGCCAGGAAATTTCAGCTAAAACAGGTCAGGGTATAGATGAGTTGCTTGAAAAAGTACTGCTTGAAGCAGAATTGCTTGAACTAAAAGCAAATCACAAAAAGAAAGCATCAGGAACTGTTGTTGAAGCATCTCTTGACAAAGGTAGAGGTTATGTAGCCACTGTACTTGTACAGAATGGTACGCTGGAAGTTGGTGATATCTTGTTAGCTGGAGCCTACTATGGTAGGGTAAAAGCGATGTTTGATCATACGGGCGCACAAGTTAAGAAGGCGGGTCCTTCCACTCCTGTATTGATGTTAGGATTAGATGGAGCTCCTCAAGCTGGAGATAAATTTAATGTAATGGAGTCTGACCGTGAGGCACGTGAAATTGCCACTAAACGTGAGCAAATTTTACGAGAGCAGTCGATCAGAACTAAGAAACATATTACGTTGGATGAGATTGGTAGAAGATTGGCTATCGGCTCATTTAAAGAATTGAATGTTATTATCAAAGGTGATGTGGATGGATCCATTGAAGCATTATCAGATTCATTGTTGAAATTAAGTACAGAAGAAATTCAGGTGAACATCATACATAAAGGTGTTGGACAGATATCTGAGTCGGATGTACTTCTTGCATCAGCTTCTGATGCAGTTATTGTTGGTTTCCAGGTGAGACCATCAGGAGCGGCTAAGAAAGTAGCTGAAAACGAGGAGATAGAAATCAGACTTTATTCTGTAATCTATGATGCAATCAACGATGTGAAAGATGCTATGGAGGGTATGTTAGATCCTGAAGTAGAGGAAGTAATTGTTGGTAACGTTGAAGTTCGTGAAATCTTTAAAATCACTAAGATTGGTACAGTAGCTGGTTGTATGGTAACCGATGGTTACATTAAGAAAGCGAATCCAATTCGTCTTATTAGAGACGGTATCGTAATCTACTCAGGCGAGATGGGACAATTGAAGAGATTCAAAGATGATGTTGCTGAAGTTAAGAATGGTTATGAGTGCGGATTAAGCATTAAAGGTTTCAATGACATCAAAGTAGGTGACGTTGTCGAGAGTTATGAGGAGAGAGAAACAAAACGTACATTGTAAATAAGTAACTATTTATAAATTAGAAAGAGGCTCTCGAGCCTCTTTTTTTTGTTCTGATAAATTTAAAAATTGAATTAAATGAATATTATTTAGAATAAAATAACTTGAATTTAGCAAATAGTGGGCTAAAAGTTTGTAACATTATTACTTAGTATTGTATATTTCTTTTTTCTTTTTTGGGAAAACAATATTAAAATTGAAGACTTATTTTTAAATTGTACTTCAAATAACTTTATTTGTCTATCAAACTTACATAAACAAACAATAGGCCATGAACAACACTTCGACTCAATCCTTTGAAGCTTGGAACATGTGGGCGCAATACATTACCTACGGACTAGCGGGATTATCTGTGCTCATTTTAATTGGGCATATTTTAAAATTAGCAGCAACCAGCGATTCAAAGACAAAGTACGATTATATCAACCGTTCAGAAATCAACATATTAATGACATGTAGTGTGTTGTTAATTATAGCAGGGGGTTTCTATGCTAATTCGTATATAGTTGAATTAGGAATTTTGTGGTTGTTTGTTCGATTATTCGTTACAATTTCAATGGGTTTAATCATTGGAGTTATAGTTCAAAATCTACTTAAATTCTACTATCCTTTCTACATTGAAAAAAGATTAAAGAAATTAAGATATAAGCCAAGAATTTCTCCTAAGTCTGGTAAACCAATGAAACTTCTAAGTGAAGAAGAAGAAGATGTTTACTTAGATGAAGGTATGCAGGCTGAAGAAGAAATTTTCTCTATCGACTATGACGTTTGGGTAGACGAAGAAACAGGATATACAAAAATTGAGAAATATTCTGGTCACTTACATGCATTGCAGTGCCCTGAGTGTAACTATCAAACATTTAGAGTTACTAAGGAAGAAATTATGAAATCGCCTTCTGCCACTGAAGAGGGAGAATTACTTAAGCATTTTGAATGCGGTTACTGTGGCCACAAGGCTAAAAAGAACTTCAAAATTGCAATGCTTAAAAACTTAGAAGGCGAAGGCGCTGAGGCATAAGCTAATGCCACATAAAATACAAGAGGGGCTCAAAAGCCCCTTTTTTTATTTCTGATAATATTAAATAGAAAGCTTTATCTGATCTGAATAGAATTTAAGTCTCTTAGTATTTCTATTCATCACTTCAATCTTTTCAATCATATCTAATTTGTGATTGAAAAAGACCTCAACATAGTAATTCTCAAATAAAAATAGGTTGATTTTGTATTTGTAGTAGCGAATGGCAACAATAAAAGTGCCTTCTTCATATAGCACTTTAATTTTGTCTTTTAATTTCAGTTGATTGAAATCATACCAATTCATGGAATGAACTTACCAATTATTAAGCTCATTTGAAATTGAATTAAACAAAAAAGCTCATCAAATCTGATGAGCTTTTATTTTAAGGGTGGGAGACGGGACTCGAACCCGCGACCTCCTGAACCACAATCAGGCGTTCTAACCAACTGAACTACAACCACCATTTATACCCTCACTTTTTAAGGGACTGCAAATGTAGATAGTGTTGATGAGATTACAAATAGTTGATATTAGTTATTTTGTTGTGCTACCTGTTAAAGGTCAATCTCATTCCGAGTTGGCTTTCATCGAATTTTCCGTTTTCGTAAGCCAAATGTCCTGAAATAAAAGTATGTGTTACTTGAGATTGGAATTTTGTACCCTCAAAAGGAGACCACCCACATTTAGCAAGTATATTATCATTAGATACTTCCCACGGGTTGTTTAGGTTTACTAATACAAGGTCAGCAAAATATCCTTCTCTGATGTAGCCTCTTTTTTCAATCTGAAATAATACTGCTACATTATGAGATGCCTTCTCAATAATCTTCTCGAGTGAAATTTTACCTTGATGATACATTTCTAATAGCGCCACCAAGCTATGTTGCACCAATGGCCCACCTGATGGAGCATTAAAATATTTATTTGATTTTTCCTCGATAGTATGCGGGGCATGATCAGTAGCTATCACATCGATACGATCATCTAAAACAGCTTGTAATATAGCTTTTTGATCGGATTCTTTTTTCACTGCAGGGTTCCATTTAATGAGTGCCCCTTTTTCTTTGTAATGTGAATCGTTAAACCATAGATGGTGAATACATGCTTCGGAGGTCAGCTTTTTATCTGCTAAGGGTATTGAATTATCAAAGAGCATTAATTCTTTTTCTGTTGATATATGTAGAATATGCAAGCGAGTTCCATGCTTCTTTGCCAATGATGCGGCCATACTGGATGATAGATAGCAAGCTTCTTCACTTCGAATGAGCGGATGACATTCCATGGGGACGTCCTCCCCATATTTCTGTTTATAAAGCTCTGTGTTTTTTCTGATAGTATCTTCATCCTCGCAATGCGTGGCTATTAGCATGGAAACATTTGAAAAAAGCCCTTCCAATGTTTTTTCATCATCCACAAGCATATTTCCTGTAGAAGATCCCATGAATACCTTTACTCCACAAACGTCTTTTGGGTTAGTCTTAAGAACCTCTTCAAGATTATCATTAGATGCTCCCATGAAAAATGAATAGTTTGCTAATGAGCTCTTGGCGCCAATCGCATATTTGTCTGCAAGCAGTTCCTGGGTTAACGTATTAGGTACAGTATTTGGCATCTCCATGAAAGAAGTGACCCCTCCAGCCACAGCTGCTCTAGATTCTGTAAAAATATTTGCCTTATGAGTTAGCCCGGGTTCTCTAAAATGAACCTGATCATCTATTAATCCTGGCAGTAGATAATTTCCATCGGCATCAATGATTTGATCAGCGGAATCAGCACTTATATTCGATTCTATTTTTTCAATGAATTGGCCATTGATTAGCAAATCGCTTTCAAATATTTTTCCTTCGTTTACTAATTTGGCGTTTTTTATTAATGTCTTTGGCATAAGCTTGTTAGTTTGCTTTTCACTTATATTCAACGCAATTTACAGCCTACTTTTTCACGCTGCAAAGTATTTTTAATCTATGGCAATTGAACCTAAGAATTTTGATGATTTTAAATTAAACAGGCAGTTGCTCAATGCAGTGGAAGAGGCAGGCTTCACAGAACCAACTCCAATACAAATAAAGGCCATTCCTTTAGCTTTATCAGGTCATGATGTTATTGGTTTAGCTCAAACCGGAACCGGAAAAACGGCTGCCTATTTATTGCCACTTCTAATGAAAGTTAAGTATGCTCAAGGAGAACACCCACGGGCATTAATTTTGGCGCCAACGCGCGAACTAATTTTGCAAATTGAGGAGAACATTCAGCTTCTTTCTAAATACACTGACCTTCGTTTTGTTTCTCTATATGGAGGTGTTGGGCCTAAAACGCAGATTGAAGAAATTCAAAAGGGGGTCGATATTATTATCACGACACCTGGTAGGTTTTTAGACATTTACTTAAAAGGTGAACTCGTAACAAAGCTTTTGAAAACCCTCATCATTGATGAAGCCGATAAGATGATGGATATGGGATTTATGCCACAGATAAGAAGAATTTTGGAGGTGATTCCGGTGAAAAGACAAAACCTACTGTTCAGTGCTACCATGTCGCCATTTGTAAAGACACTTTGCGAGGAGTTTTTGGAATTCCCTGAAATGGTAGAAGTGACTCCTGAACAGATGACTGTAGAAACAGTGGATCAGGTATTATACGAAGTGCCGAACTTAAAATCTAAGATTAATTTTCTGGAGCATATACTTAAGGACGATTCCTATTCCAGGGTAATTGTATTTACAAAAACAAAATCCACCGCTGATAATGTTTTTAAATACTTAGAACGTAAAAAAATGGGGCCGCTTCGAGTAATTCATTCAAACAAAGGGCAAAATAGCCGTATTAATGCGATGAATGAATTTAAGGAAGGTAAATTAAGAATTCTTGTATCAACAGATATATCAGCTCGAGGCATAGATGTAAGTATGGTTTCCCATGTTATTAATTTTGATGTGCCGCTTATTTATGAAGACTATGTGCACAGGATTGGGCGAACGGGTAGAGCCAAAAATTTGGGTATTGCCATCACATTCGCTAATAAAGCCGAAATGTATCATATCAAAAAAATTGAGGAGCTGATTAATCAACCGATTCCACGTAAAAAAGTGCCGTCAGAAATTAAAATGGAACAAACACCTCGTGAAGAAAATATTGAGATTGAACGAGAAATAGATATGTTCAAAAGGAGGGAAGACCCTGATTACAAAGGGGCATTCCATGACAAAAAAGATAAACCATTTAAATCAAAAGATAAGAGAGGTAATAATTCAAAAAAGAAGCGTAGAAGATGAAAAAAATAGCACTCGGTGTTCTCATGTTTACTATTTCATTTACTGCATCGGCTCAGCAAGAGGATGTAAAAATGATTAAATCAATTTTTGATACAGAATTAACGCAAGGTCAGTCTTATGAAATGCTCGATTACCTGACCAATTCCATAGGTGCTCGGTTGAGTGGCTCTCCTCAGGCAGCTGCAGCGGTAGAATGGAGCAAGCAAGTAATGGAATCTTACGGATTTGACAGAGTATATCTGCAAGAAGTAATGGTACCACATTGGATACGAGGTGAGCGAGAACAGGCGCGAGTGCTAAACTCTCCCAAACATGGTAGGGTAGAATTAAATGTCAGAGCATTAGGGAATTCTGTAGGCACTGGGTCAGATGGTGTGCTAGCCGAAGTTATTGAAGTGAAGGCAATTAGCGAACTAGAAAAGTTGGGTAAGAAGGCGCTTGAAAATAAGATTGTCTTTTTTAACCGGCCGATGGATCAAACTAAAATTACTACATTCTCAGCATACGGTGGGGCAGTGGATCAAAGAGTGTTTGGCGCATCAGAAGCTGCAAAATATGGAGCCAAGGCTGTAATTGTACGTTCGGTAGGTACCGTTGCAGATGATTACCCGCATACAGGCACGCTTATCTATGACGAAAAGCAACCTAAAATACCCGCAGTTGCGGTGAGCGTAAAAGATGCAGATGTATTAACTGAAATTTTGAAGGACACTCCTCAAGTTCAATTATATATTGAGACGCACTGCGAAATGTTACCCGATGTGCTTTCCTATAATGTGATTGGAGAGCTGACAGGATCGGAAAAACCGGACGAAATTATTGTAATTAGTGGCCATTTAGATTCTTGGGATTTAGGCACGGGAGCCCATGATGATGGGGCGGGCTGTGTTCAGGCAATCGAAGGCTTGAGAATTTTCAAAGAGCTCGGCTATAAGCCAAAAAGAACAATTCGCGCTGTAATGTACATGAACGAAGAAAACGGATTGAGGGGTGGAAAGAAATATGCAGAAGTAGCAAAAGAAAAAGGTGAGAATCATATTGCTGCGTTAGAGTCAGATAGTGGTGGATTTTCTCCCAGAGGGTTTCGTATGACAGGTAATGATAATGATCTGAAAAAAGTAAGATCATGGCAACCACTTTTCGAACCTTATGGAATTTATGATTTTGATAAACCTGGAGGCGGTGCGGATATTGGTCCTTTAGAAGACCAAGGCACACTGCTTATCGGATTGATGCCTGATTCACAACGCTATTTCGCATACCACCATACCGATAATGATACCTTTGATAAAGTGAATAAAAGAGAGTTGGAATTAGGAGCTGCAGGAATGGCAGCTTTGGTTTATATGATTGATAAATACGGGCTATAATGGAAAATAAATTCAATACTGAACTTACCAAAATGCTTGGGATAAAGTATCCCATCATAATGGCACCTATGTTTCTGGTTTCTAATGCTGCAATGACGATTGCTGCCATTAAAAGTGGTATTACAGGGGCCATTCCTGCCTTAAACTATAGAACGGACAAAGAATTCAGGGCGGCTATAAAACAAATCAAAGAAGAAGCCTCTGGTCCTTTTGGTATCAACTTAATTGTGAATAAGTCTAACATTAGAATGAAAGAGCAGTTGAATACCTGTGTTGAATTAGGTGTTGATTTTATCATTACCTCGTTAGGTAGCCCCAGGCAAGTAATTGAGGCTTGTAAGCCAAAAGGGATTAAAGTTTTTTGTGATGTAGTGGATGTAGAGTACGCCCTGAAAGTGCAGGAACTAGGAGCCGATGCAGTTATAGCCGTTAATTCTGAGGCTGGCGGACATGCCGGGCCAATGTCCTATAAAGAGTTAATCCCTTTACTTGTTAAAAAATGCAATATTCCAGTGATATCTGCTGGAGGAGTAGGAACTCACGAACAATTTATAGAAAAGCTGGAACTAGGAGCCTGTGGAGCTTCTATTGGTAGCCCGTTCATAGCATCAGATGAAGCAGGTGTGAGCCAGGAATATAAGCAGGCTTGTGTTGATTATGGCGCCAAAGATATTGTGATGACCACCAAACTTTCAGGTACGCCATGCACTGTAATTAATACACCCTATGTTCAGGATATCGGCACGAAACAAACGTGGCTAGAGCGGATACTAAATAAAAATAAGACACTGAAAAAATATGCCAAGATGCTCACCTTTTACAAGGGAATGAAGTCTTTAGAAAAAGCAGCTTTTTCAGCTACTTACAAAACAGTTTGGTGTGCCGGACCTTCTATTGAATATGTGAAATCCATCCGACCTGTGAAGGAAATTGTGGAGGATTTGGTGGAATAATTTTGTAGTCACTCCCAAACGCAACGTAGTGAGTAGTCCCCTTATTCAAATACACAAAACTGGTTACACAACTAAACGTTCTAACAAGGAGATTTCTCAGTCGCGCACTCCATCTAAATGACGATGTTGCAACTTTGTTTACCTTTCGCTGAAAACTTACATTAATATTCGTATCAATTTTACTTGCCTTAAAGCAAAGAAGGTGGTTTATTGCCAAATTATTTGATATAATTATACTTGAGAAATAATGGGCAGAAACTACTTAATTGAACATTATTAATCATTTGCAGGAGTTTTTCAGTTTCATAAAGAAATTGCTGATAGTATTTCCTGATTTTACATGAAATTCTAAACATCATGGGTAAACCTTACATTAAAACCAATCTGAGAATTATAGCATTCGTTGCTTCACTTTTATTTTCAGGAATTCTTCAGGCACAAAATACTGTGAGTATTGGTACAGATCAGCTAAAAAGTAATGCTGTTTTATGGTTGTTCAGTTCTGGAGGAAACCAAGGATTATTGTTACCATCTGTAGCCAATGTTACTGATATTTCAAATCCTGATGCCGGAATGGTGGTTTACCAAACCAGTAGCAATACCGTTTCATACTTCAATGGAACTGCCTGGGTGAATGTAGGTGCTGGAGGAGGTGGAGGTGCTGACCAAACCTTAACGTATGATGCGGGCACTGGGCAATTAACTATAAGTGGGACTGGCGGCAATTCTCAAACTCTCTCTGCAGGTGGGGATGTAACTGGCGATTTAGGCAATGTTCAGATTGCCACAGGTGCTATTCAATTGGCAGATTTATCTAGTATGGGAGCTGGTGCGGATCAGATTTTGGTTTATAACGGCACGGCATGGGAAATAAGAAATTTACCATCTGGTACTTTTAGTGGCGTTGTAACTGATGGAACACTTTCTGGAACTGGAGTAACCGGAGATCCATTGAGCGTAGTTAATGTGGATGATGCAGATGCCGATCCTACTAACGAAATTCAGAATTTGTCTTTTGATGCTGGTACTAACACATTGAGTTTAACTGAACCTGGCCAACCTAATCAGACTGTTGATTTAAGTTCACTAGCTGGGGGCTCAGCATTAACTGCAGGAACTGGCATTGACATAACTGGTGGTGTAATTTCAAATACAGGAGATACTGATGCTTCTGATGATTTTTCTGGTAATTTTTCTGACTTAGCAGGTATCCCAGCAAATCTAGATACTGATGCAACTGACGATGTAACAACCCTAGGTGGACTTACAGATGTTAATACAACAGGAGCAACTAATGGTCAAGTTTTAGAGTTTAATGCTGGAACCTGGCAACCAGCCACTGTTTCTGGAAGTGGTAACATGAACACGAGCACTTACGACACAGGATCAGACGGTGTAGTTGATGATGCCGAAAATCTTGGTGGTCAACCGCCATCTGCTTATCTAGATAACACGGATAACCAAGACATCGCGAATGTAATCGGCCAAGGAAATAATACGGGAGGTACTACCATTACCGGCCTACCTTCACCATCTGCTAATAGTGATGCTGCAACCAAAGGATACGTGGATACAGAAATTGCAGCAATTCCTTTAAGTGGAGATATGCTTCAGGCAACTTATGATGCTAATTCTAATGATGTGGTTGATGAGGCTGAGTCAGCTCAAGCACTTTCTGGGACGATAACAATGTCACAAGTGTCTGATGCCGGATCATTGGCAACTCAAAATGCAACAATTTCAACTGACGGTACTTTAGCAGGCAACAGCAATACAAATATCCCGACTGAGCAAGCTGTAAAAACATATGTCGACACTGAAATTGGGGCTATACCAGCTGGTGGTGACTTGGTAAGTACAAACAATTTAAGTGATGTTGCAGATGTTGCAACAGCAAGAACCAATTTAGGTTTAGGTACAATGGCCACTCAAAACGGTACCATTTCAACTGACGGTACTTTAGCAGGCAATAGCGACTCAAATATACCCACCGAGCAAGCGGTAAAAACCTATGTCGACACTGAAATAGGTCTTATTCCTGCCGGTGGAGACATGCTGAAAGTTGATTATGATGCAGATGACAATCTAGAAGTAGATGTAGCAGAAAGTCTTTCAGGATCTATAACATCGAGCCAAATTTCTGATGCAGGTGCTCTAGCTACCCTTGATGTTGTAAGTACAACTGAGATTACTGATGGCACAATTACTGATGATGATGTAAACGATATTACAGCAGCCAAAATCTCTGTTGCCGTAATTCCAAATCTGTCTGCTACCTCAGCACAAGGTGCTTTTGCCGAGATTCAAGGAGATATTGATGCTTTACCGGGAATTGACGAAACTTCTCAATCGGGTATACTTATTGGTAATGGTACAACCATAACCGGAGTTGCCCCAACCTCGGAAGTTATTTTTAAGGGCGATGGCTCAACGCTAGTGCCTTCCTTATTAACTGATGATGGAACAAACGTTGGCCTAAATAATCCGACACCTACTGTTTCATTAGACATTAGCACCACAGACGGTATACGTATACCTGTTGGAACTACAGCCGAGCGCCCTGCCAGTCCGGGTGCCGGGATGATTCGTTATAATGTGGAAACGGGTTCTTTCGAAGGGTATGACGGCTCTGATTGGAATGACTTTTCTGCAGGTGAAGCTGGAGGTGAGGCTGTTGGTACCATCTTGTCTTACGGTGGAGCTTCTGTTCCAGCCGGATATTTAGCTTGCGATGGTAGTGCGGTTAGCAGAACCACATTTGCAGATTTATTTGCGGCCATTGGAACTAGCTGGGGAAATGGAGATGGTTCAACAACCTTTAATCTGCCGGATTTAAGAGGGAGATTTGTTAGAGGAGTTAATGCAGGAACAGGAAATGATCCAAATGCTGGGAGTAGAACAGCTTTAAATGGTGGAAATACAGGGGATAATGTTGGTAGTTACCAAACTGATGCAACCTCTCTTCCAAATAGCGCATTTACAACTAACACTACCGGTGCTCACTCTCACTCTATCCAAGTCTTTACTGGCGGAGGAGGTACAGGAATTAATTTTGATAATGATGCAGGCGGACTCACAAGTTCAACAGGCACTGCCGGTGACCATTCTCATACAATAGCAGGAGGTGGTGATGCTGAAACGAGACCAACAAATGCATATGTCCAATTTATCATTAAGAGTGAACCCGGAGGAACAACAGGCGGAGGTGGCGGAGGTTCAGGAACGGTGACCAACGTGAGCGGTTCCGGCCCAATTTCAGTAGCTAACGGTAGTACAACTCCAATAATATCAATTTCTCAAGCATCAGGGAGCAACAATGGTTTTTTAAGTTCAGCGGATTTTAACACATTTAATAATAAGCTTGATGGAACAGTGGGTACTGCTCCAAATAATATTGTTCAGCTAGATGGTACAGGGAGATTACCTGCAGTTGACGGTTCTCAATTAACTAATTTGTCATTGGTTGACACAGACGACCAACAAGTAGATCAATTCAATCTTACGGGTTCAACACTTAATATTTCTTTAACGGATGATGGTGTTCCTCCTGTAATGGTAGATTTATCATCCCTTAACACGGACAATCAAACTGCAACCGATGTTAGTGTTTCTGCAATCACAAATTTAACTGCTACTAATGTGCAAGATGCTCTGGCAGAACATCAAGCTGATATAGATGGCCTGCCAAATTACCCTTTAATTAGTGATGATGGAAATGACGTATCAATTGCTGGAGGACTAAAAATCACTCCAACAGATGAATTGTCTCCTTTTGTTGTTGAAAGAGTAGATGGAAATCCAATTCTAACTGTAAAAGATATACTTGCAACTGGTGTTTCACCCAGTTACCTAGAGTTAACGGGTGCCGCTATAGAAATTGGAGATATAGGCGGAACCCCAGATGATCCTACAGCTAAACTTTGGAATGATGGAGGAACTTTATACTGGGAGGGAGTTGATTTAACAGGTAGTGCTGGGGCAACAGATCTTTCTGGACTTTCAGATGCCAACATAGATACCGGAATAGCAGATGCACAGATTTTGATCTATGATGGGACTACCGATAATCAATTTGAAAATGTATCGATTAGCGGAGATATAGTAATTAACAATACTGGTCTTACGTCAATTCAAAATGATGCTGTTCAGTTAGATGATATACAGGATAATGGTACAGGTAATCGGGCTTTGCTAGCCAATACGAATGGAGGTAATGTAATTTGGCTTGAACCCGCAAATGATTCACAAGTACTTGGAACAAATGGAGCAGGCGATTTAACTTTTATAGATCAGTCGGCATTCGCCACTGAATTACAAGAAGCATATGACAATGGAACAACTGCTGATATTGTGATGACAGGTGGTAAGGATTTAACATTTGCATCTTCAACTGCTGGGGAATTATTTTCTTTAGATGAAGCCAATGAATTTGTTGGTATTGGAACGCATGCGCCAAATGCCAAATTAGATATAAGGAGTGCTGGCCCAAATTCTGTGCAACTAACTAGTGGTGCTGCAGGTAGTAGTACTTCACTAGGAATAGGTAGAACTATAACTGATTTGGAATTAGCAACAGCAGCTATAGCAGGCGAATATTCTGCGAGTTCAGGAGCGGGAGATGTTGTTGTAAGACAAACATCTGTAGGATCAGAGAGATTAATTCTTCAAACTGGTACAGAAGGTGATATAATCATCAGAAATAACAATGTGGGTATTAAACAATTTAATCCTGCTTTGTCACTCGACATTAATGGTACGGATGCCGTAAAACTACCAGTAGGAACAGATGCGCAAAGACCGTCTGCTGCTCCGGCTTTGCAGGCTGGCTTATTGCGTTTCAACTCTACATCTAATGTTTTTGAAGGATATGACGGTTCATCTTGGGCCAATTTAGGTGCTGGAGGAACGTCAAGTTTGCAAGGTGCCTATGATGGGGGCCGTACTATTGACTTAACTGACGGTTCTTCTCCAATCGTTATTCAAGCCACTTCTGGCTCAAGTGATTTTGAAAACCTCTTAACCCTAGGTGTTACTGATGCAACCGAAAGATTGTTTATTAGTAATTCAACTAATGGCGATGCCAATTTTGCTCCACAATTCAGAGCAACTACCTCCGGTACTAATCCGTGGAGATTTAGAATGGAGGCTGTGAATAATCCATCTGTTTTTTACAGTTTCGATGTTTCTGAAAACGGAGGTAGTTCAATTGGCGATTTTGATGTGATTGCTACCATGGAAAACAATGGGGCAACAAGATTCAATTTTTCAGGAGCTGGTAGCCTATCAATTTCACCATCATTGCCTTCAGCATTATATTTAAGACCTTATGCTGCTGGGGTTGGCCAAACATCTGAAATACAATTTGCAGAACTACAGGCCAATGGGAACAATTTTGTTGGGTTAAAAGCACCTGATGATTTAACAACAGATGTAGTTTTTACATTACCTGATGCTGATGGAACCAACGGACAAGTGCTCACTACAGATGGCTCAGGTAATTTGAGTTGGACAAGTGGAGGTAGTGGGGTTTCTGATTTACAAGGAGCCTATGATGGAGGTAGTAATATCACACTTGCCGCGAATAATGGAATTAGTATTGAAACATCAACGGCTTTTCCAATTCTCACAATTGATGAAACAAACAGTAGAGTAGGTATCGGTACTGGTAGCCCTGATCGATTATTTCATTTAGAATCTAATAATCCTTCAATGATTCTGAAAAGTACCCAAAGTACATCTTCTGCCTCTCCTACTATTGAATTCGCAAAAGACGATGGGTCAGGAGGTATAACAGATTTAGGTAGTATAGGTTCGCCTGGCTCAGGAGACTACTTACAGATTTTTTCACCAACCTTTTTCGAGATCAATACCAATTTTGCTACCAGATTAAGAGTGGCTTCTACAGGTAATGTAGGAATAGGTACCACAAATACGAGTAATAGGTTAACCGTAAGCCCAGCTGGTGCTAATGATGGAATCCGAATTTTAACAGATGGTGCAAACAATCAAGGTAGACTTATTTTAGCGGATGACGATGAAGCCCAAAATGTATCAATTCAAGCTCCAGATGCTGTAACGGCTAATTATACACTTACATTACCTCAGGATGCAGGAATAAACGGACAGGTATTATCAACAGATGGGTCAGGCATATTGAGTTGGACTAATGGGGGTGGTGGAGTGAGCACTCTTGAAGAAGCTTATTTAGGTAGTGGCAATGTGCAAATGACAGCCGCTGCAGGAGACATCGACATAAGGACTGAAACTACAAGTCAGCAGGCATTTTTTATCGAAGAAGCCACAGGTAAAGTAGGAATTGGAACAAGTACCATTGCTCCTTTAGATAAGCTAAATGTTTCAGGAGGAGATGTAAATATTGATCTAGGACAATATTATAAAATTGGAAATGAAACGGTCATGGGCTTTACCGGCTCTGAGGTTCAGGCAGGAAGTAGTTTAGTTGTACCGCTTACACTTTGGGCTGGTGGCGAATATGCAAGATTGACCAATACAGGCCATTTTGGAATAGGAACTACCAATCCGCTCGGCCCCCTCCAGATTTATAATGGTACCATAGTAGATGAAGTAACAGTCTCAGGCGATATCTTTAGTGTATTTTCTAGCAACCTGTATATAGATGCTTCTAATAATCTGCTATTCAAAACAGCTAATAAACCAGGTTCAATTGTTCAGCACTCACCAGATGGAATACAATTTTTCGTTAATAATTCTACTTCTCATGCTGCTGGAGATGATGCTAATGCAAATCTTCAGGACGTTCTACGGCTTGATATAGATGGCGAGGCGAGATTTCCACAAGGTATTATAGAAATCGACCCACTTGGTGTAGCTCCACCTTTTACCACTGAACGACTATATAATGTAGGAGGCGATTTGTTTTGGGATGGAACTAATATTTCAGCGGGAGGAAGTAGCCCTTGGACAATTAGTGGTAGTGATATTTATTATACAACTGGTAACGTTGGGATAGGAACCAATGCGCCCAATGCCAATTCTGACCTTCATGTTTCTAATGGTTCAGTTTTATTTGATGGCGGAACTGGAGTTACACCTGTTTCTGGTAGCGGTACTCGATTTATGTGGGTACCTGCTAAGCGGGCATTAAGGGCGGGTGTTGCTGTAAGCACTGAATGGGATGACGCCAATATTGGTCTCAATTCTGTTGCATTCGGTTCTGGAAATACAGCTTCTGGCCTAAGTAGTACTGCTTCAGGGCAGAATAATACATCTTCAGGGGATCAAAGTACCACCTTTGGTCAGGCTAATACTGCTTCAGGTGTACGTTCATTAGCTGGCGGTGTTAGTAGTATAGCTTCAGGAAATGGTTCAACTGCATTAGGAGAGGGCGTGTTGGCTGGCACTAGAGGAGGCTTTGCAGTTGGTCATTACAATGTCGGTGGTGGTAGTGCTTCATCCTTTGTTTCTACAGATCCCTTATTTGAAGTTGGGGATGGAACTGGTAGTGCAAATAGATCAAATGCTCTAACAGTAACTCACGGTGGTAAAACTATAGTTGGAGGAGCATCTCAAGCATCAGCTTTCGGAACTTTAGAAGTACAAGATGATTTTGCATCGAACCTAAACCCTCTTTTAATAGTTGCAAGAACCGGGGCATCTTCAAACTCCTCTATGAGATTTCAAAATGCATCAACAAATATTAATATTGGCCTGACTGACAATGATGATTTTGCGATAAGCGCATTAGGTAGTAATATAAGTTTGACTGATTTAATGACAATCGATGGAGCAACAGGTAATACAGGTATTGGAACAGTTACGGCAAACAATAAGCTGGACGTAGCCGGGGACATGGTAATTGGATCTGGTTATGCAGGGAGTGTATTTGCACCAGCTAATGGCTTGATGGTTGAAGGAAATATGACAGTAGGTACATCAGGAACAAGTTTAGATTATAACTTCTATTCTTATACAACAGCAGCCGAACGTTTTGCACTAATATCACAATCTAACTATACCGGTGCGAATCAACATTATGGGTTGTTTTCTTATATGCAAGGAGCCGGTTCGGGGACAGCATACGGACTCTATTTAAGTAATGGATCAACAACAACGGGAACTGAGTTCGGAGTCTATTCTGTCGGTGAAGATCGTAACTATTTTAGTGGAGACATAGGTGTTGGCATTGAAACACCCTCCTCTCAAGGAAAAATTCATATTTCAGAAGGGAGCCTTGCTATGGATGCATCTAGTAGTCATGGTTTAAAGTGGGTTACCGGTAATGCATTGGAAGCTCATATTTTCAGATGGTCACTTAATAATAGATTAATGGTTACCAATAATGGATCTGGTAATACAACTGGGGTCTATTTGGCAGATGGTGCTACCTCTTGGACCTCTACATCCGACAAAAGATTAAAGGAGAACATCACAGATACTTCTTATGGTTTGTCTGATTTATTAAAACTTTCGGTAAAGGAATACAACTTCAAGACGACTAAGGAAAAAAACAAGCAAATAGGGTTTCTTGCCCAAGATGTTTATAAGGTAATTCCCGAATTTGTACAAAAAGGTGATGATTCTGAATACTTTGAAAATTTTGATGGAGACATTACTAAGCAAGAAAACTTTGATGCTTGGGGGGTTGATTACTCAGGTTTTGGAGTTCTGGCGGTAAAGGCCATCCAAGAACAGCAAGAGATCATAGTTTCACAAAAAGCTGAAATAGAAGCACTGAAAGCTCAAATAGCAAAACTTCTTGGCTCTGAAGCTTCTACTCAGGCCCAATTAAGCGAATTAAAAGCTCAGATGGATAAGTTAACAGCTATATTAACAGCTGAAGCAAATAAGGGAAATGAATAAGCTACTTACCACCATATTGTTCATTCCAACACTAGCTTTTAGTCAGTTAGTGGTTCCTTCTGGAACAACCATGACGGTGGGTGCGAATACGCTTATTAGTACGGATGGTAACGTGGTAGTTCAATCAGCCAATTTTTCTTTTCAAAGTGTAAATGATGCCAATAATCTGGGAGGTTTATTACTCGGAGGCTCTGGGCAGCAAGGTATTGGTACAGCTAACCTTTTGGCTATTCCTAATTTAATAATTGATGGTGGTGGTACTAAAGGTATTATTGGGCAAGTACTTGTTACTAACCAATTAGAATTAGCTAATGGTATTGTGTCTACGCCCGAAAATGATAATGTAAACTTTCTAGCTGTTGGAAGTAATGGCGAGGCAACCTCTAACGGAACTTCATGGGTAACTGGCCCATTGTTGCAGCAAGGGTCTGGAGCTAAATTTTATCCGCTTGGTGCTGCCAATAGATATGCTCCAATTTTGCTCGATGTGAGAGGCAATGAGAATACTTTAACAGGTGCGAGAGCTTATAGGAATGATGGTAGTTTTGTAGTTAGAAATCTACCTTCAAATGTAGATACAGTAAGTTCTTCATGGGTATGGGCAGTTTTTGCACAAGAATTAAATAGTGTGCAGGTAAATTTGCCCATTCAATCTGAAGATGAAGGACTATTTACTTCAAATGAAAATTTGCCAGTAGTTTTAGAAGCTGATACCGTTCAAAATTTGAGTTCAAACCTTGGTGGTTTCACTACGACTATAGGTAGTGGGTTTAATGCAGTAGGAAGTGATAACGCCTCGGTAAACCCTGGTGGTGATTATGTCAGGCTCTTTTTGCTTGGCGGGGTACTTACTACAGTGCCTGTTATTCATAATATTTTAACACCTAACAATGACGGCTCCAATGACTTCTTGGTTATTCAAGCCATTGGTGCTTACGCTGATGACAATGAAGTGATTTTGTTAGACCGTTGGGGCACTGAGGTTTACAGAAAAAAGAATTTTAGAAATTTTAATGATATTGATAATCCGTATGATGGAAGCTTTGATGATTTATCACCAGGCAACTATATATGTATTTTAAAATATGCAGGGCAAACGGCCAAGCAGGTAATAACAGTGTTAAACTAAATTCCCCTACTGGGAGGGGAGTAAGGGGTGGGTAAAACCATTAATAGAAACAAATTGAATTATTTGTGCGATTTGTTACACCGAGAAAGGGGAAATCTATTATTAGTCTTGATCCATCAAAACTAAGTGAGATGCCTCCAGTGTTCGGCATGACTGAAAAAAGAAAAGAGTATTGATTAAACATTTACTAAAAGGAATAAGCGTATTGCTAATTACACTAAGCACTACTTATGTAGATGCTCAGGATATTCCTTTGTTTAGTCAGAAACTTACCAATTCCTTTATTTATAATCCTGCCATGGCGGGCCATACCTTTGGTTCACTTACGTTGGCGAATAGAAGAAACTTCTCTAACGTAAATGGAGCTGCAGAAAACAATTTTCTGAGTTTTCATACGCCATTTTATGATCATCGTTTTGGTGTAGGAGCAAACGTTTTTAGAGAACAGGTCAATTTTGTTGATAACATTTATGCATCCGGAGCCTTTGCGTATCACATCAATTTTGGAAGCTACAATGTGCTTTCTATGGGAGTATCAGCCGAATATAACAGCATTGGCTTTGATATTAACAGTGTCATAGGTGATCGTAACGATCCACTATTGGGCGAAAAATCCAACAATATGGATTTCTCTTTCGGCATTAATTATCAGCACAGATACTTTAAAGTAGGCGCTGCGGCCAATCGCTTGGCAACAAACCTTGAACTGTCAAATAATGCCAGTGTTTTAAGTGAGTTTTATTCTGGCTATGCGGCTGGCTTAATACCGCTAAGAGGCGGTCTGGATATTTTAGAGCCTACCTTCACATTTAGAAAACTTTCAGCTATCAATGATATCTGGGAGACAGGCTTATATTATACTTTCAATAATTTATTAACGGTAGGCTCCTCGTATAGGAAAGGCGACATCCTTAATGCAGCAGTTGGTCTTAAAGTGGCAAAGAAATTTTTTGTTGGCTACAGCTATGAGATTGTTAATAATAACCTCGGAACGGATGTTGGACCAAGTAGTGAAATTGCAGTCCGTTTTGATTTTAATGATAAATCTTATCAGGAGCGTTTCCGTCAGGATTATAAGAATTCATTGGCCTTTAGAAGGAAAACCTTAAGTACTGCAGCAAAAAGAACACGCGTGGGTTCTCGCAGTCCTAAGTCATTCAAGAAAAGGCAGAAAAGTAGGCTGAAGAACATTAAGTCGCCAAACCAGCGTTACAATAACCTGAAAAAGCTGCCTAAGGTGGAACGCAGGAAGTTCGACAATAAAAAACGAAGAAAGAAAAATTACAAACGCAGAAAGCAGAAGCGCTATAAATCTAACAAGAGGAAGAGGTATAAGTGATACTAAATGCTGGTTTCTAGGTGCTTGTAACTGGCCACTATTTTTATTCGTCATGTCAAATTCAGATTTCTCTATAATTTTACATTATTCAATTAATTGTCTTTAGTTAACCTGATTTCAATATAAGAAAGTCATACCCTTACACGTCATCTTGAGCCCGCTTACAATTTAAATATTAGTAAAAGAGGGAGTGTCAATCTCTCAATTTAAGGAGATACTTACGATTTCCTATAGTAAAACTCACTCTCAAATATCTGAATGAAAATCTCTGTTTTCCGTAATTGTTAAATCTAACTCACGTTTTATTATCGCCATACAATGTTTAAACATTTAAATAAAATAAGAAATAACTTTCATTAAATAATAGAAATATTAGTTTTGTGTGCTTAAACCTGTAAAACTATGAAAAGATTATTGCTAGCAATTTTTGCGATTTTGTTTCTTTACGGATGTAGTGAAGATGAAACCAATTCTTCCGAAGGCATCGGTAAACTAAGTTTAAATGTAGGACTTGATATTAAAGCCAATCCCATTGGAGGTCGTACCGATGAAGTAGTGGCACTGGAAGACTTTCTGGTAATTATTTTTAGAGAAGATGGTACTGTCTTCCAGCAATTCGATCGTGCCGGTGATATTCCATCTGAAGTTGAATTACCCACAGGTGTATATAGGGTAACAGCCAGTTCTAACAATGAATCTTTAGCAGAATTTGATAATCCCTTTTATTATGGTGAATCAGAACTCTTTAGCATTGATAAAGAAGAATTAAAGGTAATAACAGTCACATGTACGCTGGATAATATGAAAGTGACGGTGAATTATTCAGATAATGTTGTGAATTCATTCGATACGTATGTTACCACTGTGCAAAGTGATGCTGGTGGATTGCTCATTTATAATGAAAGCGAGACACGAGAAGGATTTTTTTCTGTATCACCACTGGCCATTGAAGCTACACTTACTTATTCTAAAACTGATGGTTCAGTTTTAACAAAGACATTTAGCGGAGCTGTCACTGACCCACAGCCTAAAACTCATTATGAGATTAATGTGGATGCGATTGTACAGGATGGACAGATTGTTATAAATATTGTGTTAGATGAATCTACCGATTTAGTTCCCATAGAATTGGGAGATGATATTTATTCAGGAAATTTATCAAATGGAGATCTTTTAATTACTGAGGTTTTTCAAGATCCAATGTTTACAGATAGTGGATATGAATATTTCGAAGTATATAATAATACTAGCACTACTTTAAATCTAATTGGAAAAGTGGTAACAGATCTAGGGTCTGATATTTTTGTAATTGAAGAGGACTTAATAATAGAGCCATATTCATACTACGTTTTGCAAAGTGGAAACCTTCATCTACTTATTGACATTACAAATGACTATGTTTATTCTGGAATGGAACTGGATAACGAGTCAGATGAAATTATAATATTTAACTCTGATATGTCCGAAATTGTAAGACTTGAATATGATGGAGGACCTTTATTTCCCGATCCAACAGGAGCTTCTATGATTTTAGACGCATCTTGTTTGACACTAGAATGCATGCAAGATGGGTCTAATTGGTGTGTAAGTATTAGTTTAATGGAATTTGATGAGAGAGGTTCACCTGGCTCAGTCAATGAATCTTGTTTTGTTGATTATGACGGGGATGGATATACAGTTGAGCATGGAGATTGCGATGATTCTGATAACACTGTTTATCCTGGCGCTCCAGATATATGTGGAAACGGCATTGATGAAAATTGTGATACTTCAGACGCAGTTTGCGATGGTTTTGACTCAGATGGAGATGGGATTTCCAATAACTCAGAAACAAACCTAGGTACCAATCTTAATTCTCCTGATAGTGATAATGATGGGATAAATGATTATGTGGAAACTAATAGAGGAAATCCAATTGATACTGACGGGGACGGCACGCTTGACGCTCTAGACTTAGACTCAGATGAAGATGGCTATGCTGATTCAATGGAAAAATATATTGATTCAGATTTTGATGGAATTGCAGATTATAGAGATCTTGATTCTGACAATGATGGCGTTATTGACACGGACGATAATTGCAGAATTACTTCAAACGTTGCGCAAGTAGATTCAGATGGTGATGGAATTGGTGATGCATGTGATTAAAATTTAAATGGTTAATAAAAAAGGCTCTTACTTGTAAGAGCCTTTTTTACTTTAGTTTTCTGAATCACTTTCAGGGTCATCTTCTGCCTCTTCTTCAACAACTTCCTCCTCCTGCTGATAAATAATACTAATTGGGAAATCATTCCCATGAACAAAACCTGTAGGATATTGCGCCTGGCCACCGTGCTGCTCACTGAGCTCAGGAACACGCTCTTCCATGTAG
Organism: Fulvivirga lutea; assembly: GCF_017068455.1. Lineage (NCBI taxonomy): Bacteria > Pseudomonadati > Bacteroidota > Cytophagia > Cytophagales > Fulvivirgaceae > Fulvivirga > Fulvivirga lutea. The sequence goes on along the minus strand of NZ_CP070608.1, from coordinate 382,277 downwards.
ATTTTTAATTCGTTTACAGTTACTTTTTCATCGCCTGAATCAGCTTCTCCATCTAAAGCTTCAAGCAAAGCATAAGTAAATACGCCATGCTGTAGTACTTCAAACTCAGAAGCAAATTGTTGGGTACCACTAGAGGCTATCATTACAACTCCAGAAGCCCTTGCCAATTGTACAATGGCCTTTTCTTCAGATGCAGCGGCACGAACATTAATAGATTTCAGTGCACCACCTGAATGACAAGCATCCATGAGAATCAACTGTTTCTGAGATTTAACCTGCGCTAAATAAGTTTTCAATTCAGAAGCAGAAATACCTTTTTCTTGCAGTTGTTCAGGGTCACCATACAGTTTAGTAATGTTAGTAGGCACCAAGTAGTATTCATTATTATTGTCTTCATCTAATGTACCGTGTCCTGCATAATAGAATACAAACACATCTTCCGGCTTGGCGGTGGCAATGATAGACTCAAAGCCTTTGATAATATTTTCTTTGGTTGCCTCCGTATCGTAAATCTCTGTCTTACGAATAGAACGGAACATCTTACTTCCGTTGGTGATGATTTTATCGGTAAACGACTTAGCATCAGGCTGTGCATAATTTAAATTATATGCCGGGTTCTTATATTTATTAATACCTACTGACAGTATATGCAGGTTGGTAGTAGCCATAATTTCGCCTACATACTTTATTTTCAGATGGTCGCCACGAGATTCAATATTTTGGAAGTTTTTGGTAACTATCTTAAAATCATTCTGGCCGTTGGTGAGGTTTACATGATACATTCTCTTCATTTGCTTACCCTCAGTCCCCACTTTATCAAACTCATCATCAATAATAATAAGCTTATTATTCTGATAGATATTTACTTCTTTGATACCGCCACCGCCATCATAAATATCAGCTTCCAGCTCTAATGTTTTACTCTCTGTTTCGTATTTACCATCGTGATAATCGAGCTGTTTAAATTCTCCAAAGGCCAGATTATTAATATTAAAAAAGGCCGCTGATGGTCTGTTCAGTTTAGTTAGGTCAAAAATAGTTTCACCTTCTCCACGCAGAATATCGATAACTCTTCTACCCTGATCCATGCTTTTAACAAGCATTTCTGGTCTGAAGAGGATATCGAAATATTGCTCTGCGGTATAAAATTCTGCTAATTTTTCAATGCCCTGATTGACATGCCAGCCAAAGTACTGCCCACCATCTGAACTACAGCTAAAATATCCTGAAGGAGTCCAAACAATCCATTCCCCTTCGTCTGAAACGAACATATTGGCAAAAGGAAGCACCGTAGCACCCAGGCTTGCATGCACCTCTTCAATGTCGCGATACGTTTTATCACCCACATTTCTTAAATAACTGATTACACCTTGCCAGGCTTCTTCTGTTGGTTGATAAGTGAGTGTATCTACATCGAGTGAAGTAAAATATTCCTGCCACTCTGCCGCTTCAAAAATATCGCGCATGCTAGGTAGCTCGCCTTTGTCGCTCAGTTTCCAAATACGAATGGTCTGATCTTCACTACCCGAAACCATATATTTCCCATCTCTAGTTACTGTTACGGTTCTCACTCCGGCAGTATGGCCAAGGTATTCCTTAATCATCTCACCGGTACCACTATATTCCTTCAAAGAAAAATCGCTACCAACAATTACGTGTCCATTAGACATTACCTGATAGTCTAATATTCTTCCATCTTCAAACTCATTGTTTGCAATGCTATTTCCTCTTCCAAGATCTATGGTATATATTCCGGTTTGCCTTACTTGTTTATTGGCCTCTTCCAGAAAGTTGTCGTCAGGCCTGCCTGGGTTTGCCGTAATTCCAAATGTGGCAAAATCGAATCGGAATTGGTGCCTAATTTTTTCGCTTTTAGATTGCTCATTTGCTATGTAGAGCTGCAGGCCTTCACCAAAAGTTAGATCCCAAATAGTTGAGCCATGTCCTTTAATAGTTTGTTGACTTCTGCCGTTGATCGGATTCCACACATAGATAACATTGTTATTACCACCTGCTGTTGCTACCAAATAGTTACCTGTAGCAGATTCTGGTGAGAAGTCGGCACTAAATACAGTATTGTCATGACCATTGAAATCAGCGAATTTATTTCCACTTGGTATGGAATAACTCGTTCCCTTTCCGAGAATATCCATAGCTACAAGAATTTTACTGTCATGAGAAAAGGTTAGTGCATTAATGACGTTTTTAATGCCATCAAACTCTTTTACAACCGTACCATCAGGCTTCCACAAGATAAGCGCGTTATCCAAACTGGCCGAGGCTATGTAACTGCCGTCTGGTGAATAGGCCACTTTGTTGATTATATCTTTATGTTTTTTAAGTTCTCTCGGTGAGAATTTAGTAGTTCCCTGATCCAACTTGTCCAAATCGAAAACTAGCACATTGCGTTGGTCGGAAGCTACAGCTAATGACTGTGTTTTATCATTAAATGAAATGTTAGTTACACGCTGACCCACAGGTAAAGTAGTTACCTCCTTCATGTCATGTGATTCGGCCACTTCCCAAATTTTAATGGTGCCATCATCACTGCCACTCGCCAAATACTTGCCGCTCCCGGTAAAATCCAGAGAGTTGATTACATTACTGTGGCCTTTGGCTGTACCTACCTGTACACCTTTTTCAATATCCACTAAAATAATGTGGTTACTTTCTTCCGTAGCAACGGGATATCCGGCCGCAGCTAAATACTTTCCATCAGGACTAATGGCTGAGGCATATAACATACCTTCAGGGCCTTTGCCAATTTCCGATTCAAACTTTTTAACCAACTCACCCGTACGTGCATCCCAAACACGAATGGTTTTATCTTCTGAAACCGATATTATCTGCTCACCATTTGGAGTAAAGAGAATGTTGAAGATTTTCCCCGAGTGGCCCCCTGAATTAATAACAATTCTTGGCACACCTGATTTACTGAAGGAATCAATTGATGTGAAAGCCAGCCATACTATAAGTATATTTCTTAAAACTGATTTTATATTCATGACAGTTGGTTTAGTCTTCTATGGGGATGATAAGTAAATCTAGTTATTTTTAAGTACTTTGAAAAGGCTTATTGTAACCCTAAAGCCTTGTAGATCATGACTTTTAATACACTATGCAGTTAAGAAAAAGGCTTACATCTATTCTCATTTGGTCAGTTATTTCCGCTGCTTTTATCGGACCGGGCACTTTGGCGACAGCTACATCTGCAGGATCACAATATGGGTTGCAATTAATTTGGCCTCTCGTTTTGTCCACTATTGCCTGTTTAGTTATTCAAGAGATGTCAGCCAGGGTAACAATAAGCTCTGGGAGACCACTGGGGAATTTAATTTCTGACCTGTTTAGTAACCGATTGATTGTTTATGCAATAGGCTTGATGGTAATAACAGGTTGTCTGGCTTATCAGGCTGGCAACATTTTAGGCGCTGTGAGCGGAATTAGTCTAATTTTTACTATTGATAAAAAGTGGGTAATACTACTGTTAGGGTTAATCATATTTATTCTTATCTCAGCCAATAGTTTTGACAAATTGCTGAAATGGCTTGGCTATTTAGTGGCACTCATGGGTATTTTCTTTTTGTTCATGGCATTTACCACTGAATTTTCTATGCAGCAAGTTCTTGTTCATAGTTTAATTCCCAGCATACCCGAGGGCTCATCTTGGTTAGTAATTGGTTTGATTGGAACGACCATTGTTCCCTATAATATTTTTCTTGGTAGCGGCATTGGTGAAGGACGGACTATGGCAGATATGCGATTTGGTTTAACAATTTCTGTGGTTCTTGGAGGTTTGATTTCAATCGCCATTTTAATTATTGCTACTAACATGAATGGTAGAGTTACTTTTCTTGACTTGGCTAACTATCTTGGCTCCACCTGGGGGAATTGGGCTTATTATTTAATGGGTTTTGGCCTTTTTGCGGCTGGCCTAACTTCTTCAATCACTTCTCCTGTAGCAGCTGCATTAATTGCCAAAAGTGTTTATAAGGGCAGCAAGGATAGCACTGTTATATATGTAAGAGTATGGCAGGTTATTCTCATCAGTGGCTTAATTTTCGGATTACTTGACTTTCAGCCCATACCAATTATTATTGCTGCACAGGCTTTTAATGGTCTTATTCTACCGGCACTGGTAAGTATTCTATTCTTGATCGCTAATAACAAGAAGTTGATAGATACTAAATATTTGAATTCGAATTGGTCGAACATAGTATCACTATTGATAATTGATGTGGTAACAGTAATAGGGTTCAGAGGCCTACATGGGGCAATGATTAAAATATGGCCTTCTGTTATGCTTACAAGTACTCAGCTCATAATAGCAAGTCAGTGTATTGCACTTCTTCTGGTTATGTACCTTATAATCAGGTTAAAGCAATTGAAAACTCAATAAGTTTCAACCAGTACATTGGCAAGAACAATTTTTGACAGTTCCTTTAATTTGTTGTCGTTAAATGCCTGTCCTATGCTTTCTAATTCTTGATTTTTATCTTCAGGCTCATAATTCACATAATCAACAAATCGAACTCCGTTAACCACGCGAGGATTATACGATTCTCTGAATCTCATCCCACCACCGTCAACTTTGTAGCTGTATGCTAAATAATCAATGAAATTAGTGTCAGTATTTATCCAGTAGATAAAAACATCGTCATGGTCTTTGCCACCACCTTCTTCGTTAAATGTTACTTGAACTTTGTGATATTCATTGTTTTTGATGGACTCTTTACCTAAATATTCTTTATTCACTGCTTGGTCGTTCAATCGATAAGGCAATAGAGCAAAATAGATAACCGAATTGATGGAATTCGTGTATTTAAAAGCCATGCTATCAGCTACTTCTACTTTTTGTCCGTTGACTTCCCTTTTAAATCCTTCATTAGTTACCTCATCTCTCACCACCTCGCCTGCTTCATTTTCCCACAGCCTTACCATTTCATACGTGCCTCCTTTTTGTTCAACACCGTATTCTTTATCCCTGAAAATAAACTCTACTTTAGAGTTACTGAGTTTGTTTGATCCTGATGCCAAAATAGTAGCATCAACAATTTGCTGCGCATTATGACTATCATTACACGCATAAAGGACAGTTAAAGCAAATAAAAACCAGTGTTTCATATCAATTAGAATTAATTTGATGAGTAGCTTTACGCATTGAGAAGTGGCAGGTTTATTTTATCATTAATATTGCCATCTCGAAGACAATTTTCTTTGAAGTTATCCTTATTTCAAACAAATTTGAATCTTCGTGATACTTTTTTGAGACGAGCAAACGCTAGTGGAGCAACTTTACCCTTTAAAATTTAAGACTATTCCCAAAGACAAGATCTGGGGAGGAACGCGCCTACACGATATGCTGGGCAAGGAAACTTCTTCAGATAGCTGCGGGGAGACCTGGGAGCTTTCTTGTGTTAAAGGAGATGTTTCAGAGGTTGCAGATGGCCCCCTCAAAGGCCAGTCACTAAAAAAGTTAATTCAAGATTATAAGGGTAAAATATTAGGGGATAAGGTTTTTGCGAAGTATGGAGATGAATTTCCATTACTCGTAAAATTTATCGATGCCAACAGAGATCTTTCGGTACAGGTTCACCCCAATGAAGAGCAGGCAAAAAAATATAATTCCCACGGCAAAACGGAGCTTTGGTATATTCTCCATGCAGAGGAAGGAGCTCATTTAATTTCAGGATTCAATAAAAAAGTTACCAAGGAGGAATTTTGTAACCACCTTGAACAAGGTAAAATAGAAGATATACTGAATAGCGAGCAGGTTGAAGCTGGTGATGTATATTTTATGCCAGCGGGCAGAATACATAATGTGGGAGGTGGAATGGTCATCGCTGAAATACAGCAATCTTCAGATATTACTTACAGAATATATGACTTTAACCGTAAAGACCTTAACGGTGAAAAGCGCGAATTACATATAGAAGAGGCATTAGAGGTTTTAAATTTTGAGCCTACACTTAACGGTAAAACCAATTATAATTCTGAATTAAATCAATTGGCAAATCTTGCCAGGTGTGAGCACTTTACAGCCAATAACTTAAAATTTGATACATCTATAATACGTGATTATAGCAACCTTGATAGCTTCATAATTTATGTCTGCCTGGGAGGTGAAGTAGTACTTTCAACAGAAAATCTTAAAGTCACTATGAAGCGAGGTGATGTTTATTTGTTGCCGGCCGTTTTCAAATCAGTTTCATTATCACCATCCACGGAAAGCCTTATCCTGGAATCTTATATCGAATAATTATTTTTCATTTCTTAAGTGACTTTTAGTGATTTTTATCGTCAGATGGTAAAATGAATAAAAGAATGAAACAAACTATTATAGCACTTTTAGTAGCAGTTGCTGCTTTTTCGTGTAATGATGATTTAAAAAATGAAAATGCTCAATTACTATCTGAACTGGATTCACTGAAAATTCAGATTGAAAATGACAAACTAGTTTCTGATAAGCTAGTGGCAATCACTAAAATTATTGATCAGATTGAAAAAGATAAGTTCGCGTTAAGCATCAATTTGGAGACAGGTATTAATTCTGACGATTATGAAAGGAAGATGCAGGATATTCAAAACAGTATCCAGTTAGCGGGTAAAAAAATAAAAGACTTGTCTAAAGTGAATTCAACGTATGCTTCAATAATTAAAAAGTACGAGAAGGAGATAGCAGAGAAAGCGAGTGACATTGTAAAATTGAATATGCTGGTAGCCCAATACCAAGAAGATAATCAGGGCTTAATTTCTAAGGTGGATCTTCAAAACCTGGAAATAATAGAGAAAAACCAGCTTATCGAAACTAAGCAACAAGAATTGGCATTAATTGAGGCTAAAGTTCAAGAACTTGTAAAACAAGCTGAATTAACCCAGGCAGAAGCTTATTTTGCTAAAGGTGAAGCCTACTATTTAGCGGCTACCCGTACAAAATTGGCACCAAGAAAGAAACAAGCTACACTGAATGAGGCACTTACCTATTTTGAACAAGCTGAAAAAATGGGTATTACTCAAGCAACCGATAAAATAAAAGAAATAAAAGCTCAAAGTAAATAAGAAAAGGGTGAAGGAAACTTCACCTTTTTTGTTGCTGAAGGTATAAATTATTGATTTTGTCTTTAGCTCTTTTTAAACGCATTTTAATGGCGCTTTCAGATAGCTGAAGACTCAGCTGAATGTCTTTAATTGAATGTTTTTCCTTGTACTTTAAAAGGAGTAACAACTTATCTTCGGCAGAAATATGCTCCATTAATTCAGTGAGAATTTGTTCCGAGAGTTCTTCCGGAACCTCATCTACACCTTCAATGAGGTCTGCTAATTCATCCACCATTTTATCGGTAATAACTTTAGATACATTTTTCTTGTCCTTTCTGAGGTAATCGATACAAGTATTATGGATAATGGAGAATAGCCATGTGGAAAATTTAGCATTGCCATGAAAACCTTTTAGCTTAAGGAACACCTTCAATAGTATTTCCTGACATAAATCCTCGGCAGTATCTTCATCCTTCACATAAGACTTACATTTTTTAATAATACTGGCTTCATATCTTTCAGAAAGAAGGGTGAAATAACGGTTATTTCCTTCTTTTTGAAGGACAGAAATAATTTCCTCATCACTTAAATTCTTGTCAATCATCAATGTGACTTTTCTAGTATGCTGCGTCTAACTTAATACGAAAAGTTAATAAAAATTAATGTTAGATACGGCAAATCCATTATCGCTCAATATAAAAAAGCAGCCAGACGATGTTACCTGTGGGCCAACTTGTTTGCAGGCTGTTTATAATTATTTTGGCGATGATATTTCCTTAACGGATGTAATTTCTGAAGTTAAGCAATTGAGGTCTGGTGGCACACTTGGTGTGTTATTGGGTAATCATGCATTGTCAAGAGGTTACAAGGTTACTATCTATACGTACAATTTGTCGACCTTTGATCCCTCATGGTTTAAAGGGGATGTTGATATTAGTGCTAAGTTAAAATTGCAACTGGCAGCTAAACCAAAAGCCAAGAAATTAAAAACAGCTACGAAGGCCTATTTAAAATTTCTGAGTAATGGTGGTGAGATTAAATTCGAAGAACTAACACCATCACTACTAAAGTCATTCTTGAGCAATGGAGTGCCCGTATTAACGGGGTTAAGCGCTACATTTCTTTATGAAAGCCCAAGAGAAATAGGCGATTTTGAAATTCAATTTGACGATATTAAAGGGAGCCCTAGTGGGCATTTTGTAGTGATCAACGGGTTTGATCATAAAGAAGCATTTGTAGCTGATCCATTAGAGAGCAACCCAATAAGCGAAAAACAATATTATAAAGTATCTTTTCATAAGTTGATTAACTCCATTATGCTTGGAGTTATGACTTATGATGCTAACTTGTTAATCATTCATCCAAAAAATATTTATGCCTAAACTCATTATAACCGAAAATCCGGAAAAGTGGAAAATTACTGCTGAAGGCGCAACAGTTATTTCACCTTCAGAATATTTTAGCAAACCGGAATATCAGGATAAAGGAGCATTTAAGATTGTTAATTTATGCAGATCGCATCAATACCAAAGTTTGGGATACTACGTGTCCCTTTTGGCTGAGGCACGATCACACAAGGTAATTCCAGAAATTACAACCCTTCAGGATTTCCGCTTCCCTTCACTTATTAAAGATGATGCCGAAGAATTCGATGCCTTGATTCAAAATAGTTTAAAGAGCGTTACTGAAGCTAAAATCTCCATTAACATTTTCTTTGGACAGGTTGATGATACCCAATTTTCTAAACTGGGCATACTATTATTCAACCTGTTTCAGGTGCCAATTATTCAGGCAACGTTTTCAAAGAAAGAGAAATGGCAGCTTCATACATTAAAACCATTGCATTTGAAAGATTTAAATGACGGTGCCTTTAATAAACTTCAGGAAGCTCTACACTTTTACATAACAGGGAAACGTATTGTAAGGAAGCAATATAGCCGAAAAAAATATGACCTGGCGTTAATGATAAATCCGGATGATCCCTATCCACCATCCGGGCCGCAAGCATTACAAAAAATTATTGCTGCAGCTGATAAGCTAGGCTTTAACACAGAAATAATCACTAAAAACGATTTTGGTAAGCTGGTACAATTTGATGCTTTATTCATCAGGGAAACTACCAATGTAAACCATCATACCTATCGTTTTGCCAAAAAAGCAGAGGCAGAGGGGTTGGTTGTTTTTGATGATCCCGGTTCAATTTTAAGATGTACCAATAAAGTGTATTTACATGAGTTGTTGGTAGCCAATAAAATACCCGTTCCGGAAAGTTATATTATAAGAAAAGATGCTCCGGTGGTGCCAAGTCACTTTGGTTATCCACTTGTAATAAAACAGCCTGATGGATCATTTTCAAAAGGAGTGAAGAAAGTAGCCAATGAATCTGAGCTAAAAGACACCTTGAAAGAGCTCTTTCAAAAATCTGAATTACTAATTGCACAGCAATTTATGCCAACTACCTACGATTGGCGGGTGGGTATTATGAACGGCAAGCCGTTGTATGTGTGCAAATATTATATGGCACAAAACCACTGGCAGATTATCAACTGGAAACAGGCTAATGAACCTAAAGATGGTAAGAGTGAAACACTAGCAGTAGAAGATGCTCCAAAAGCATTAATTGATATGGCTCTGAAGGCTACCTTACTTATTGGCAAGGGTTTGTATGGCGTTGATATAAAAGAGAATGACGGAAAATTTTATGTAATTGAAATCAATGACAATCCAAACATTGATGCAGGTGTAGAGGATAAGGTATTAAAAGGAGCTTTGTACACCAAAATAATGGAAACGTTTATCGAAAGACTTGAAGAGTAATGAGCACTAAAAGATTACACTTATTCCAGGCTTATGGAATTGAGCTGGAATATATGATTGCCAAAAAAGAAGATTTATCAGTGAACCCAATTACTGATGAGCTTTTTAAAAATGTAACAGGAGAATATGTGAGTGATGTAGAGCGGGGAGAAATAACCTGGTGTAACGAATTGGTAATGCACGTAGTTGAGCTGAAATGTACTGAGCCAAATCCAAATCTTGTCGGCTTAAATGAACATTTCCATAAGAATGTAAAGGACATTAATACGCTTTTAGCAGGTTTTAACTCACAATTAATGCCAACAGCCGCTCACCCATTTATGGATCCTCAGACTGAAGCTAAACTTTGGCCACACGATAATAATGAGGTGTATGAGCGCTACAATAAAATGTTTAACTGCAAAGGCCATGGCTGGTCTAACTTGCAGAGTACGCATATAAACTTACCATTTTATGATGATGAAGAGTTTGCTACTTTACATGCTGCAATAAGGCTGATATTACCTCTTATCCCTGGTATAGCCGCCAGTTCTCCCGTACTAGGAGGTAAAAATACTGGTATGCTGGATAAGCGAATGGATTATTACCAGAAGAACCAGAAGGTAATTCCATCAATTACGGGTAAGGTAATTCCTGAACGCGTTTTCTCTAAAAGACAGTACCATAAGGTCATTTACGATAAAATCTCTCACGATATTGAGAAATACAATGAGGATAAAATTCTTGATCCAATATGGGTAAACTCACGAGGAGCCATTGCAAGGTTCGACAGAGGCAGTATTGAGATCCGAATTATGGATATTCAGGAATGCCCACAAGCAGATTTGGCAATTGTTTCATTAATAGTGGCTGCATTAAAGATGCTGGTCGAAGAAAAGACATGCAGTTTTCACAATCAGCAATTATGGGAAACAGAGGACTTAAATGCGATACTTCAAAAAACAATTGTAGAATGCGAAAATGCTGTTATTGAGAACTCAGAATATTTAAAGGTTTTTGGGATAGATGCTAAGTCTTCTAAAGTCTCTGAGGTTTGGCGGCATATTTTAAACGCTACTAATAAGTATTACCCAACTATGATAGACCCTTATTTACCTACATTGGAGTTTATCATTAATGAGGGCACGTTGGCAACAAGAATAGTGAAAGCCCTTGATGGTCAGTATGGGCTCGACAATATCAGATTAGTTTATAGAGAATTGAGTGATTGCTTAAATAACAATGAACTTTTTGAGGTATGTCTACAAGAAAAATTTTGATCAGTTGTGAGCATGCAGATCATATCATACCATCTAAGTACGCCTCATTATTTAAGGGTGCAGATGAAGATTTAAAGAGTCATAAAGGCTATGATCCAGGCTCTATGGATTTGGCAAAATATACAGCCAGAAATCTGGATGTGCCTCTGTACTATCAAAAAGTATCGAGGCTACTTATAGAGATGAATCGATCGATCAATGCACAAGATTTATTCTCGAAATACAGCTCTGTTTTGCCTGATAAGGACAAGAGGGAACTTGAAGAAAAATATTATTTTCCCTACAGAAATGAAGTGGAAGACAAAATCATCGAGTATGTAAACAATGGTGATTCTGTACTGCATATCTCCTTCCACTCATTTACACCTTCTTTAAATAATGTTGAAAGGCTGGTAGATATTGGTATTCTTTGTGATGAAAAGGTGGAGTCAGAATTAAAATTCGCAAATGAGTGGAAAGATAAGTTGGCTGAACTATTTCCTACTTTATTAGTGATGATTAATATGCCATATAATGGGGCTGATGACGGGTTTACTACCTATTTAAGAGCTAAATACCCTCAAGAAAAATACTTGGGTATAGAATTAGAGATTAATCAAAAATACATACAGCAACCTATTTGGGCTGATATTAAAAAAGGCCTTGTACAGTCATTGGCATAGTTGATTTTCAGATTGTCTGAATTTCAATTAATTTTTCGCTATGATTGATTTACGAAGTGATACTGTAACCAAGCCTACACCGGCAATGCTTGATGCTATGATGTCTGCAGAGGTGGGTGACGATGTGTTTGGGGAAGATCCAACAATTTTAATGCTGGAAAAAAAAGCTGCAGAAATGCTTGGCTGCGAAGCAGGTATATTCTGTCCATCCGGAACAATGACCAACCAAATTGGCGTTCATGTGCTCACTCAACCCTATGAGGAAGTGATCTGTTATCAAGGCTCACACATTTACAAATACGAGGGTGGAGGTGTAGCAGGTACCAGCGGGCTGTCTTTTAAATTATTAGATGGCGATAGAGGCCGGATAAATCCAAAAGATGTTGAAGCCGCCATTAACCCGGACGATATCCACTATCCAATTTCTTCTCTACTAAGTTTAGAAAATACAGTAAACAAAGGCGGGGGTTCTTACTATACGCTTGAGGAGATTAAAGCGCTTCATTTAATAGCGAGGCAAAACAACCTGAAAATTCACTTAGATGGGGCGAGGTTATTTAATGCATTAGCAGAAACTAAGGAAAGACCTACAGAATATGGTCAGTATTTTGATACCATATCCATCTGCTTATCGAAAGGGTTGGGCGCACCTGTTGGCTCCATGTTGGTTGGTAAAAGAGAATATATTACTAAAGCCAGAAGAGTTCGTAAATTTTTAGGTGGTGGCATGCGGCAGGCAGGCTATTTAGCCGCAGCTGGGATTTATGCATTAGAAAATAATATAAACCGTTTGGTGGAAGATCATGATCGAGCAAAGCAATTAGGTGAGGCTCTTTCAAGCGCAGATTTCGTTAAAGATGTTTATCCTGTTGAGACCAATATTGTCATTTTTAAAATCAAAAAAGATTTATCGAATGAAAAGGTGCTTCAAAAGTTTAAAGAAAACGGACTATTAGCCATTGGTTTTGGCCCTGATGAAATTAGAATGGTAACTCATTTGAATTTTAATGATGATCAATTGGAAAAGGCCATTCAAATTATCAAAAAAGGCATAAATTAATTACCAGTCGATTGGTCGGTAGTCCTTCAAAAATTGGCCACACCAATGTTTGCCTGTATTTATTCCATCAAATAGCGGGTCAAGTACTCGGGCGGCACCATCAACAATATCCAATGGCGGCTGAAAGTCATGAACTTCTTGTTTGCGTTTAGCCAATTCGGCAGGGTCTTCATCTGTAACCCAACCTGTATCAACGGCATTCATATAAATACCATATTTAGCAAAATCCGAAGCAGCTGTATGGGTCATCATATTTAATGCTGCCTTAGCCATATTGGTGTGAGGGTGTCGATCTTCTTTATGGAACCTATGGAATTTACCTTCCATTGCCGAAACGTTGATGATATGCTTTTGTCCCGTATTCTCTTTTTTCATTAGATCGGCCAGTCGGTTGCATAGTACAAAAGGAGCAACAGAGTTTACTAATTGCACCTCAACCATTTCAATGGTATTAATTTCACCAAGTTTTAAGCGCCAGCTATTGGTTTTTCTCAAATCCACTTGCTGCAGGTCTGCATCTAATTTACCTTCAGGGAAAACCTCTTCTAGCTTCAATGAGTTATCAATACTGTATGGTATTTGAGATAATCGAGCAGAATCGCTGATACCAACGCCTAATTGCTTGCCATGCCAGCTTACAGGTAAATTTTTCTGGCCATCTGTAAAGCCTTCACTCAGCGACCTCAATTCATTAATACAGGCATTATGGTCGGCTAATAAATCTTTAACATCAGCCGAATGCTGATCGTAACTTTTGGATTCGTTTAACATCAAGTGCTGATAAAAACCTGCCGGCCTTCTCACTGTTTGAGCAGCATTGTTGATCAATATGTCCAACCTATCATATTGCTGTTCGATGTAATTGCAGAAAATTTCAACACTAGGTATGTGTCTTAAATCTAATCCATGGATTTTAAGTCTATGTTTCCATAGATTAAAGTCATTCTCCTTAGAAAATCGAATGGCAGAATCAACAGGAAATCTGGTTGTAGCAACAACCGTAGCTCCTGCACGGAGCAACATTAACGTAATATGATAGCCAATTTTTAAACGAGAGCCTGTTACAATAGCTACTTGGTTTGTAAGATCGGCAGTTTGAAATCGCTTCGCATAGTTAAAGTCACCACATTCGGTACACATGGTATCATAAAAATGATGCAATTTGGTGTAAACGGTTTTGCATACATAGCAATTTCGCGGTGATTCTAATTCAACAGTTTCTAGATCTGCCGCAGTGAGGGAAATTAATTTAGGTGCTTCAAAAACAACTGCTTCTCTGGCTGATCGAATGCCCGTTCCATTTCTGGCATTCTTATCTTTCAATCTAATTTTTCTTTTTTCGGCTTTCTTGGCTTCTTTTTTACGTCTTAAAAACTCTTCTCTACTTGGCCGTGAAAATAATCCCGCGGCCATCACTAAAGCTAACCTTCGGTCTTTCGGGATTTCAAATATTTGATTTGTATCTGAATTGAGCTTATTAAGAATAGCAATACATTGCTCAATCTCTTCAGCTGTTATTTTAGATTCAATCTCCACTTCCTCGCCCTGCACCATATTGTTAGAATTATGGTGTGAAATTAAATATAAAAGTTGATCAATTTCAATAGTTAAAACCGACTCACAAGATAAACACCTATCATAATTAGAAGTGAGTAAGCAACAGTTGTTAGATACAGTTCATCACCTCTGAAAGAAATGGCCACTATTGTAGAAATTACAGGTTGAAAGTAGATGTAGATACCAACCACCGATGAATTTACATGCTTCAACGACCAAACGTTTAACAAGTAAACGGTAAATGTTGCGCCAAAAATCACATAGACGATACTTAGCCACCCATTGGTTGAAATCACACTCCAGTTAACTATTGAAAGTTGTTCGTATCCAAACGGAAGGGTAAAAATGATGCCGAATAGAAATACCCACTTTATCACAGTGATGGCCGTGTATTTTGCCATAAGCGGCTTAACAATGACAAGATAAACAGCATAACTAGTACCATTAATTAATATGAGTAAATCTCCTAAAAACGTACCTTCATTTAGAGAAATACCATCTTTGGTGAGAAGCAAATAAGCACCTACAGCTGCCACCAGTACTCCCACAATTTTCATTACTGTTAGCTTCTCCCGACCAAGCAAATAGGCTACCAACATCACCATGATGGGGGAAGTAGTCATAATTACTGATCCATTAATTGGATTAGTCATGCTTAAGCCTTTGAAAAACAGCATCTGATTAGTGGCCACACCAAAAAGAGCCGATGCCATAAGCAGGTAAAAATCTTTTTTGTCTTTAATTGGGTCTGGTCCTGTGAGCCAGCTAACAATCCAAAACAATGCTGTTGCTGCGGTTATTCGCAATAGAATAAAGCCAAAAGGTTCTAGGTAAACACCTAAAGCTATTTTAGCGATTGAATAGTTGGCTCCATAAATAAGGGCTACAAGAAATAAAACGCTATGAACCTTAATATTCTTTGGCACGGCCAAATCTATAACAATACATTCTTAATTTTAACCTAGCAAAAAATATATTTCCATGTTCACGAGTAACCTACCTTTAGCCGAACGTATGCGACCCACCAATGTAGATCAATTAATTGGTCAGGAACATCTGGTAGGTAAAACGGGTATTTTGCGAAAAACTATTGATTCAGGGGTTATTCCATCAATGATTTTATGGGGACCTCCGGGTGTTGGAAAAACCACAATAGCCAATATTATTGCCAATCATGTAAAGCAGCCATTTCATACCTTAAGTGCGGTAAGTGCCGGGGTAAAAGATGTGCGTGAGGTAATAGAAAAGGCAAAACGTAACAGAAATACCATTTTATTCATCGATGAAATTCATCGATTTAATAAGTCGCAGCAAGATGCTTTGCTTGGTGCAGTAGAAAAGGGAATAGTTACACTCATTGGTGCAACTACAGAAAACCCGTCATTCGAAGTGAATTCGGCTTTGTTATCGCGCTGTCAGGTTTATACACTTAAATCTTTAACAGAAGATCATCTGAAAAAGCTGGTGGCTAATGCCATTGCGAATGATGAAAAGCTGAAAAAGAAAACCATCGAATTAAAAGAAACAGCAGCGCTATTTAAAATATCTGGGGGTGATGCGCGAAAGCTTCTTAACCTCCTGGAGTTGGTGACTGATTCTTTGGGTGAAAAGCCCGTAGTTACAGATGATACAGTTATAGAGATAGCCCAGCAACGCGTAGCTATTTACGATAAAAGTGGAGAGCAACACTATGATATTATTTCGGCTTTCATAAAATCCATTAGAGGCAGTGACCCTAACGCAGCTGTTTATTACTTGGCCAGAATGATAGAAGGGGGCGAAGACGTGAAGTTTATAGCCAGACGTTTGGTTATTCTGGCTTCGGAGGATATTGGTAATGCCAACCCTACAGCTTTGGTCATTGCCACCAATGCATTTCAGGCAGTGAATGTCATTGGCTATCCCGAATCTCGAATAATATTATCGCAATGTGTAACTTATTTGGCGAGCTCACCGAAGAGTAATGCAAGTTACATGGCCATTAATAAAGCGCAGCAGCTGGTAAAAGAAACAGGTGATCTGCAAGTACCAATGGCTATAAGAAATGCGCCTACCAAGCTGATGAAAGATGAGGGTTATGGAAAGGGTTATCAATACGCACATAGTTACGATGGTAATTTTGTTGAGTTTGAATTTATGCCTGATGAAATTAAGAATACCAAACTGTATGATCCGGGTAAAAATGCCCGTGAAGAAGAGATGCGCAAAAGACTCAAGGCACTTTGGAAAGAGAAATATAATTATTGATTATTCAGAAATTATGTACTAAATTCTGAATTGTTATTCATTTAAAAATTCAGATTATGGAGCAAGTGAAGTATTCAGTAGATCAGCTAATTAATGAGGATAATAAATTTCTTGAAGAGAAATATGTGAAAGCCTACTACAATGCAGAGATGAATCTTATTGGCATTGTTTGGGAGGGTATTTTTAATAAGGATCAATACATGAAGCTCTTTGATGATGTCTTGGATTATGCCAGATCACATAAAACTGTTGGTGTTTATACTGATATACGCAAGCAAGGTGTAGTGCCTGTGGAAGCAAGAAAGTATTTTGAGAAGGTTATTGCTCCAGAGTCAGGCAGAATGGGAATAGAAAAAACAGGTGTAGTATCGGATGCATCCCCTTTTAAAAAATATTATTTAAATACTTTAATTAAAGTGGTGGGGCGACCAGCCAAAATATGCAATGAACCCCAGGATGCCATAGATTATTTGATGAGCTAAATGTGATTTCTGCTCCCTAGCCTCTCAAGCACGTCATTTTTATATAACCTGCCAATAGGCACTTCGTGGCCGGGAACTTCAATGGAAGATGCAGAGTAACTAGTTATTTTTTGAATAGGTACTATGAACGAACGGTGCACGCGCATAAAGTATTCCCCTGGTAATTTTTCTTCCAGATAGCTGATTTTTTGGTGGCTGATAACATCTTTCTCATCCGTTCTTACCCTAATATAATCTTTTAAACTTTCAATATAGAGTATATCATCGAGCATCACCTTCACCATCTTTTTATCTGATTTTAAATAGATATAGGCATCTGAATCTTTGATATCAACACCCTGTTTTTCGATAGATATTTTATCACCATTCCCATTGTAAATTTTCTGTACCGCCACTAAAAATCGGTCAAATGAAATAGGCTTTAACAAATAATCTACCACGTCAAGCTCGTAACTCTCAATGGCATAATCGCGATAGGCGGTTGTAAGAATTATCTTTGGTGGATCTTTAAGGGTTTTAATAAAATCGATTCCTGTTAATTTAGGCATCTGGATATCTAAGAAGATAAGGTCTACTTTTTCTTTTTGAACTATTTCAAAGGCCTTTAGCGCATTATTGCACCTGGCTACAACCTCAAAATCACTTAATCTCTCTAAATAAGATTCTATAATCTCGATAGCCAATGGCTCATCATCCACTATCATGCATTTAACCTTAGTCATTATCCAATTCTAATTTTAATACCACCAAATAAGACTCATCTGTATCTAAAATTTTCAGATCATAGGCACCGCCATAGAGCAACTCTAACCTTCTTTTTACATTATTTAGCCCAATACCTTCGCGGTATTCACGCTCATCTTTGGTTAGTTCAGAGCTCTTACTATTATCCACTTTTAAGGTGAGCAAACCATCCTTAACAGTAATATCTATGCTTACCCAGGAGTTTTCCGTTTCGCCACTTACACCGTGCTTAAAACTATTTTCAATAAATGGGAGAATGAGCATTGGTGCAATGTAATTCTCGCCTTCAATTTCCTTGTTAAAGGTGGTATCTAGACGATCTCCATACCTAAGTTTTTCCAGTTCAACGTAATTTTCCACCAACTCGATTTCTTTTTTTAGAGGCACTCTGTCTGTATTGCACTCGTAAAGCATATAATTGAGCAGGTCTGAAAGCTTTAAAACCACTTCCGGAGCTTTTTCTGAGCTCTTAAGCGTAAGCGCGTAAAGGTTGTTGAGCGTATTGAATAGAAAATGTGGATGTACTTGCGCTTTCAGAAACTTTAACTCTGCCGATAGTTTGTCTTGTTCAAACTGCTGAGCCATTTGCTGGTTCTTATACCAGTGCTTAAAAAGTTTGATAAGACTGCATAGAACTACAACCGGGTAAATGTATGTGGCTGATTTTAAAATCTTTTTTGGGTTCCATAGTCCGCCAAAATCCTCATTAGGATAGAGCACCGGATTTTCTATGTATATCGCGATAGCCCAGTTCAATAATCCCGAAGCCAGCAGTACTATCGTAATCCAAATAAAGAATTGGAGTATCTTATTTGTTAGTAAGAAACGCGGTATGAGAATGTAAAGGGTAACATAAGAGGCAAGAAGTTTTGGTGGAAGAAACATAAATTGAGAGATAAACTCTTTATCATATTTCTCACTAAAACTGCCCCACAAGAGCGCAAAAAAGGATACAAATATGAGCCAAAAGCTCATGTGCTTTAGCCATCTTGGAATCTTATGGTATGCTACTATTAAATTGTCCTGAATCATATCTTATCGAATAAGATAACCGCAAAAATACACCCTAAGTTGCTAATCATTTTTTAATTCGACATACAACAGGTTTTTAATGCCTAATGCGTTATTTAATTGTGCCAATATAAGTTAGCATCAATAACCTAAATAGTTTAGCATTGTGATTAGGAAATCTTAATTAAATAATTGCCGTTAATTGACGGAGAGCATGAAAGAGCTAATTTTTGACAATCACCCTCTTTTCCTAATAGTCTGCCTGGTGGTAGGTGCAGCTTATGCTCTTATTCAATACCAGAAAAAAGGCCCATGGAGTAAAAGCATGAATTTGGCACTTCTCATTATAAGAGGTGTCTTGGTAAGTCTAATCTGTGCCCTGCTTGTGTCTCCGATCATTAGGCAGATCATAAATGAAACGGAGGCACCGGCATTTGTAATTGCAGTCGATAACTCTAAATCAATGCTGAATTCAGCGGATAGTACCGCTTTGGGTGAACTCATTGAAGAATTAAAAAGTAATCAGAAACGTTTGGGTACCGCTGGTTTTGAAACCGAATTTCGAACATTATCGGGAATTACCTCAGAAATAAGATTTAATGAACAAAGAACGGATTTATCAGAACTATTAGAGGGAATCCAAAGCGATTATGAAGGACGTAATATTGCCGGAGTGCTGCTTGTTTCTGATGGTATGTATAATTCAGGAATTTCGCCCACTTTTTCGGAGTATGGTTTTCCTATTTCAACGCTATTAATTGGTGATACAATACCCAAGGCTGATATCAGTATTCATTCAATTTTATTTAATCGCCTGGCCTATCAGGGCAATAAATTTCCTGTGGTGATTAATATTTTAAATGAAGGATATGTTGGGGAGCAAATAGATGTAAATCTCATGCAAAACGGCCAACGGATAGCACAGCAAAAATTGACACTCACACGTTCAGGAGAATTACAGGAAGTGAAATTTTTAGTAGATGCTAAAGAAAGTGGTTTTCAAAAGTATGAAGTAGTTGTTTCTCGTAAAGAAAATGAACTTACCTATTCAAACAATTATAAATCAGCATTTATAGAAGTGGTGGAAGGTAAAGAAACGATTGCCTTGTTGGCGGGGGCACCGCATCCCGACATTAAAGCACTCAGGTCAGCCATTCAAACGAACTCTAACTATGAATTTGAGAGCTACATCCTGAGTAATCCTAAGGACGTGGAACGTTTGAAAAATAGCCCCAAAAACTTTGACTTGGTGATTTATCATGAGTTGACAGATGCCCAACGTTTTGGCCAGGCTCTTTTTCAAGAGGTTGTTGATAAGGAAGAGGCAGCATTAATATTTTTTGGCCCTCAAGTTAATGTGAAAAGGTTTAATGATTTTAATGAGATTGTAAAAGTCTCTATAACCTCGGATGACTATGATAAAATAATCGCTGCATTCAATCCTGCTTTTGGGAATTTTAAATTAAGTGAGGAACTGCAGTCTTCCTTTGATCAGTTTCCGCCAATATCAGTACCTTTTGGTAACTATCAATTGGAAAGTGAGGCGAGTACCCTGCTGTATCAGCGAGTAGGTAATATTACTACTAGCAGACCACTTTTAAGTATTAAAGCCAATGGTGATAAAAAGCGAGCTGTTTTCTTAGGCCAGGGTTTATGGAAGTGGAAACTCACAGACTATGCTAACAACGGTAACAATAATCTTTTTAATGAACTTGTTTCCAAACTGGTTCAATACCTTTCCACTAAAGATGATAAACGAAAATTCAGAGTCTACCCGATAAAGAATGAATTCTCAAATACCGAAGATATCGTTTTTGAAACGGAGGTTTATAATGATTTATATGAGGAGGTTTATGATCAAAAGATAGACCTTATTCTTAAAAATGAGAAAAATGAAACTTTCCAATACGATTACATCACCAACCCTAATAATACAAGGTATGTAATTAATGGACTCAAAGATGGGATTTACTCTTATGTTGCTTCAACCGAGTTGAATGGGAAAAGGGAGGAAGTTAAAGGTGAAATAATTGTGAAGGAATTGCAGCTGGAAAACCAAAACTATAAGGCCGACTTTGCCATGCTTAGAAAACTAGCTTCTCAAACAGGAGGCAAAAGCTACAAGGCAACTGAACTAAGCGAGTTGAGCAATTATATAGAAAACAAAGAGCCACAAGGTGTTATTCATAGTAGGGAACAACTGTTGCCTTTCATTAACCTCGAATGGATATTGATCTTGCTTTTAATATTTGTTTCAACGGAGTGGTTTCTGAGAAAGTATCACGGGAGTTACTAATAATCTAGTCAATTCGTATCCACCTACTGGCGGAGTTGAATTCTTAACCATCACGCAAGTCAACGCATGTATTCTACATGGCAAAGATGTCTCCACTTCGTTGCGACATGACATTAAAACATGGTTCATTTCATTATAATAACCTGTGGATTGAGCGTTTATTTTACCTATCAGGCACAGTAACGCCAAGCAAACGCATAGTTGTTTCATAATTGTTGGTTTTATGTATTAGTTATGGAATGTATTGAAGGTCAAAGCGGCCATCAGTAACTTCGACAGTTTCGCAGCCTTGTGTTACTGTGGAAAATTCAAACTGACCTGAAATGATAAAATTGGTTCTATCGATATTTGACAATTTAATACTACCCATAAAAGTGTCTGAATAATCATAAAGACACTTTTTGTCAGACCTTGAGTCTATAAATTGTACCTTATGTTCTGGTAGGTTAGTTAAATCATAGCTTTGATTTATTTTAATTGGATCTAATAGTATCATTACTATATTATGATCAACTTGTTCATTTTCAAAAAAACTGCTTATTTGAACTCCTCCCCCTTGATATATAGCTGATGCATTTAAGCTACTAGCAATAACAATAGTCTCACCATTTAATAGATAGCCAAAAGTGTTCTCTCCGGTTGTTGTCAATGGTGGCAGTTGGTCAATCGGTGATTTAGGTTCGTCATCTTCTGAGGAAAACAGATCACAGGAAGTAAATGATGTTACGAGTGCGGTGCAGAGCAAAGTCAGAACTACTAATTTTTTAACGCATTGAAAACGAGGCATTTATAATATAAGTTAAATAATATATTGAAATGTAAATATGTTAATTGAATAATTGGATTTTTAATTATTAATAATTTTTTCAGTGGTATGTTAGATTGGAAGCTTGGAGATATATCTTATGAGTCGATTCAACTCTATATACATAGCAAAGATGTCTTCTCCGCCAGTTGGCGGATGCGACATGACCTGAAAAGCAAAAAGCCATCCGCTAGCTAGCGGATGGCTTTTCTTTATCAATGAGAAAGGCTTTTATTCTTTCTCTTCTTTTTTTGTTGATTTACCCGGCTTCTTCACCTTGATTTTAAGCTCTTCGGTCTTACCGTCATGGTCAGCAACAATTGTTGCGCCTTCTTCCATTTCGCCTTTCAAAATTTCTTCTGCCACAGGATCTTCCAGGTATTTCTGTATAGCTCTGTTCAATGGCCTTGCTCCATATTGTGGATCGTAACCTTTTTCAGACAAGAAATCTTTTGCTTTATCGGTTAACTCTACATGGTAGCCAAGTGATAAAATTCGTTCAAATAACTTAGCCAATGAAAGATCAATGATTTTGTGAATATGCTCTCTTTGTAAAGAGTTGAATACAATCACGTCATCTAATCGGTTTAAAAATTCAGGGCTAAAGGCTTTCTTCAAAGCACTCTGAATGGTCGATTTCATTGCGTCATCGTCATTCTTCTTAGGCCCCGCAGCGAAACCAATACCAGATCCGAAATCTTTTAAATCTCTCACTCCAATGTTCGAAGTCATGATGATGATGGTATTTCTAAAATCAACCCTTCTACCTAATCCATCAGTTAATATTCCATCATCGAGTACCTGTAAAAGAATATTGAATACATCTGGGTGTGCTTTTTCAATTTCATCAAGCAACACAACACTGTAAGGCTTTCTTCTCACTTTCTCAGTCAGCTGGCCACCTTCTTCATAGCCAACATATCCAGGAGGCGCTCCAACCAATCTCGATACAGAGAATTTCTCCATATACTCACTCATGTCAATTCTCACAAGTGCGTCTTCCTTATCGAAAAGGTAGGTTGATAATACTTTTGCTAATTCAGTTTTACCTACACCAGTAGGGCCCAGGAATATAAATGAACCAATCGGTTTTTTAGGATCTTTTAGTCCAACCCTGGTTCTCTGAATAGCTCTGGTTAACTTCTTTATGGCTTCATCCTGACCAATGACACTTCCGTTCAACTGATCATTCATGCCAAGAAGCTTATTACTTTCTTTTTGAGCGATACGCTTCGTTGGGATGCCCGTCATCATAGCAATTACATCTGCTACATTATCCTCATCTACATCATATCTTTTGCTTTTAGTCTCATCTTCCCATCTAACTTTAGCCTGTTCCAATTGCTCTAAAAGCTTTTTCTCTTTGTCTCTTAGTTGTGCAGCCTCTTCGTATTTCTGGCTTTTTACAACTCTATTTTTTTCGTGTTTGATATCCTCGATATCAGCCTCTAACTTGATTATTTCATCAGGTACATGAATGTTGCTGATGTGTACGCGTGCTCCAGCTTCATCAAGCACATCAATGGCTTTGTCTGGAAGATATCTGTCAGAAATGTATCTATCTGAAAGCTTAACGCAAGCTTCCACGGCCTCATCAGAATAATTTACATGATGATGCTCCTCGTACTTCTCTTTGATGTTGTTCAGTATTTCAATAGTCTCTTCCGGAGTGGTTGCATCTACCATAACCATCTGGAAACGTCTGGCTAATGCACCATCTTTTTCTATATACTGTCTGTACTCGTCAAGCGTAGTGGCACCAATGCATTGGATTTCTCCTCTTGCAAGAGCTGGCTTGAACATGTTCGATGCATCAAGCGAGCCTGAAGCGCCACCGGCACCAACAATAGTATGTAGCTCATCAATGAACAGAATTACTTCTGGTGATTTCTCCAGTTCATTCATTACGGCTTTCATTCGCTCCTCGAACTGGCCACGGTATTTAGTGCCAGCCACTAAAGAAGCTAAATCAAGTGTAACTACTCTTTTGCCAAATAACACTCTGGATACTTTCTTCTGAACTATCCTAAGAGCAAGACCTTCGGCAATTGCAGTTTTACCCACGCCAGGTTCACCAATTAAAATTGGGTTGTTCTTCTTTCTTCTGCTCAATATTTGAGCAACACGCTCTATTTCTTTTTCTCTACCAACAATAGGATCTAATCGATCTTCTTCAGCAAGTTTAGTTAAGTCTCTTCCGAAATTATCAAGTACAGGAGTTCTGGATTTTTCATTTCCTTTTTTCTCTTTGCCACCTGAGCCAGAACTTGATCCAAATATTTTTGAAGAATCGTCTTCAGGATCATCTGTATCAGACGAAGCAATAGGATTGTCTGTTTGGTATTCTAATAACTCTTTTACAACATCGTAACTCACATCAAATTTTTCTAGAATTTGAGTAGCAATGTTGTCTTCATCTCTTAAGATAGAAAGTAAAAGATGCTCAGTTCCTATAAGCTGGCTCTTGAATATCTTAGCCTCCAGATAAGTGATTTTTAACACTTTTTCAGACTGGCGAGTCAATGGAATGTTTGCCAAGTTCTTTACATCTGGTGATGCGGTTCCCTTAGAAACTTTTTCTACTGAATTGCGCAGTTCGTCAAGTGAGATTCCTAATTTTTTTAACAGACCAACTGCCACACCTTCACCTTCACGGATCATTCCTAAAAGTAAATGTTCAGTGCCAATATAGTCATGGCCGAGTCTCAGGGCTTCTTCACGACTCAGCGATATTACTTCTTTTACCCTATTTGAAAATTTTGCTTCCATAACTGAGCAATTGTAGTGTCTATGTAAATGTATGATTTCTTAAAAATAATTACCATTAACATACTGGTAATTATTGGTTATTAACGAAATCCCAATTTTAATTGTTCATTCCGTACGAATAGATTTGGTAACAAGGTTGAGGGAGTTGGGTCCTTCGTTCATTAATAAATCTATAACGCTTAAATTAGGAACAAAGTCTTTGCCAAAAACTTGTAAGTACTTTTCTGGCATATAAATCGACCTTTTTTTGAAATCAACTTTAGGATTAATGAGAGATCTCGCATCTAAAATTCCCTTTTTGGGAGATTTGAGGTATTCTGATGTTGGTATAATTCTACTTTTTAATCCAAGTAATTTGAGACATATTGTCAGTAACTGACCGTTAAAATCCAAAAGTTTTTCGGGTGGATTTAGGTAAGGGTTCTCAAAATGGGGTTCAAAAAACTCAAAAAAAGGTGACTTTCCATAGGCAGATTTTATCGAACGCCAATGCTCTTTATGCCAGGGCCTACTGTAATCAATTTTAAGATCACCAATAGACTGTTTGCTATTGGCCTTTACAACTGGTATCGTTAGGCATTGCACATTATTTGCTCCGAGTATATAGCAACGATTTCGATAGGTTTGTTTTTGAAAGTTTTCATGCACCTCCAGATGTAGAGACTCATATTGCTTGATAAGGCAGAAAAACTCGATGGGGGGGAGGTACTGAGATTCAATTAAGACACTGTCATGCATAGGCTTCAATATCTCCCAATCCCTGTCTAATAATCTCAATTTGAGAACCGGAGCAATCTACTATTGTTGACGGAACATTATTACCCATACCACCATCAATAACCACATCTACCAAATGTTTATACTCTTCATAGATTATTTCTGGGTCAGTAGTGTACTCCAAAATTTCATCATCATCTTTAATTGATGTTGTAACTATGGGATTACCCAGAAGGTCAACAATCATATGGGTGATGTTATTGTCAGGAATTCTAATACCTACTGTTTTTTTATTGGTACCTAAAATTTTAGGCACATTTCGGTTTGACTCCAATATAAAGGTGAAAGGACCAGGTAAGGCCTTTTTCAATAATTTAAAAGTTGGAGTATTAATCTGCTTGGTATATTCAGAAACCTGGCTTATATCATTACAAATAAAAGAAAGATTGAAGCTCTTAGGTTTAAGCCCTTTAATCTTACACACTTTGTCAACGGCATTTTTGTTGAATAAATCACAGCCTAACCCGTATATGGTATCTGTAGGATATATAATAACAGCTCCATCTCGAAGCATATTTACAACCTGTTCAACCTTCCGTTTTTCGGGATTTTCCGGATGTATCTGTAAAAATTCTGCTGCCATAACTGTAAAGTTAAGTATAAATGCCTTTTAAATAGAGTAGAAATGACATTACCAGTTTAATGACAATATTTATCTTTGCCGCCTTAATTGAAATGAAATGAACAACAAGAAGTTTGTAGTAGTATTTATGCTGGTGGGCACCATTTTGCTTTCATCTTTTTCATTCTATGCCTATCAAATGGTATTCTCGCCAAATTTTTTGGTAGAAGGTGAGAAGAAGATTCTATTTATCGAAAAGAATGAAACCTTTAAATCACTTCAGAACAAATTATATGATCAAAACTATGTGAATGATCTTGTAAGCTTTAGTTTCCTTGCTAAAATTATGGATTATGATACTTCTATAAAGCCCGGTAGATACGCCATTCAGCCGAATATGAGCAATATAGATGTAATTAGGTTGTTAAGAACTGGCACACAAACACCAGTTAGAATTACTTTTAATAACATCAGATTAAAAGAAGGCCTGGCTCCTAAGCTTACAGAAAATCTTTTGATGAATGAAAAGGAGTTTAATGAAGCAATGGATAGGTTCGTTAAATCAAATGATGAGTTTAATGAGCATACGATCATCAGTATGTTTATCCCCAATACCTACGAAGTGTATTACAATATTTCTGGTGATGACCTGATGAAGCGGATGCACAAAGAATTTAAGAATTTCTGGAATGACACCCGATTGGCCAAAGCAAAAGAATTGGGCATGTCTCCCACCGAGATAATGACATTAGCTTCAATAGTGCATGCAGAAAGTGTGAAAAAAAGTGAGGGAAAAACTATTGCTGGTTTGTATATCAATCGGCTACAAAAAAGAATACCACTTCAGGCTGACCCTACTTTGGTATTTGCGGCTAAAGATTTCACTATTAAAAGGGTGTTGAATGTGCATAAGGAAATTGATTCTCCATTCAATACCTATAAAAATGCAGGGCTACCTCCGGGACCTATCAATATGCCACCTATTCATGCCATAGATGCTGTTCTCAACTATGAAAAACACAATTATATCTATATGTGTGCAAAAGAGGATTTTTCAGGCTATCATTACTTTGCAGAAACGTTGCGAGAGCACATTAATAATGCTAACAAATATCAAAGGCAGCTTTCTATAGAACAAAGAAAGGCCAGAATGAATAACAATTAATGTTTCAGCACGAAACCAAAATAAGAGTTACTTATGCCGATACCGACCAAATGGGGTATGTGTATTATGGTAATTACGCACGATTTTACGAAATAGCCCGAGCGGAAAGTATCCGCAGCCTTGGCCTTACTTACAGAGAATTAGAAAAGTCTGGTGTGATGATGCCCGTGTTGGAAAATCATTCTAAATACATTGCTCCAGCCCGATATGACGAGTTATTGACAGTACGAACGATTATAGCTCAAAAACCTGCCGTTAAAATTAAATTCAATTATGAAATTGAAAATGAGGAACAAAAAATAATCCATACGGGCGAAACTTTGTTAGCATTTATAGATATTGAGACCGGTAGGCCTAAAAGAATGCCGGAGAATTTAGAAGCTGTTTTAGGACAATTCTATTCATAATGAAAGAGCGGATTAAAAATTATATTATTCACTCATCTACATATGAGCAATTCATATCACTTCTTAAAAAAATTAAATTTAAGCGATATGAAAACCTTACATTATATGAAGTAATAAGGGTTTTCATAGATAAAATTACCAAAGATGAGATCATTGAAAGAGCGAATGCGGTTGCTTTCAACTTCACTCTTTCAGTATTCCCTGCAATAATCTTCTTGTTTACACTTACGCCTTACATTCATGAAATTATACCTGAGGTAAGTAAAGAATCAATACTCGTTTTTTTAGGGGAAGTGTTGCCTGCGAGTATGTATGATACTATTTATACTACGGTGGAAGACATTGTAGGTAGAACGCGGGGCGGGTTACTAACATTCGGAGCGATATTCTCACTCTATCTTGCCACTAATGGTATGATGTCTCTGATGAAAGCATTCAACTCCGTATATAAGACCACTGAAAAAAGAAGTTTTTTAAAAACACGATTGGTAGGTACCGCCTTAACGATCATGCTTGCTGTGTCATTGATTTTAGCATCTATTTTATTAGTCATAGGTAATATCATGGTAAACTTTGTAAATGAAATTCAGTGGTTGGATATCCAAAGTTATCAGGTGGTGATATTTTTCATCATTCGCTTTTTCGTATTATTTATCGTTTTCTTTTTGTCTATTTCATTCATTTACTATTTCGGCCCTGCTGTACATTATAATTGGCGCTTTTTCAGCATTGGTTCATTAGTGGCCACCGGCTTATGTATGCTTGTAACTTATGGGTTCTCATTTTATGTTTCCAATTTTGCTACATACAATAAATTATATGGCTCATTAGGTATTCTTATTGCATTAATGATCTGGCAGGAAATATTGAGTATAGTGCTGTTAGTGGGGTATGAGATTAATGCAAGCATACATCAGGCCTACAGATTAACAGGAGTTAAGGAAGCTGCCATTTTGGGTGAGGATTAAGTGTTAAAAAAATTATGGGAGTGTTTGCCATAATTAAATAATCATATACATTTGCAGACCAATCGGGAAATAGCCCGATTTTATCGACCTAGAGGAGTGGCAGAGTGGTCGAATGCACTGGTCTTGAAAACCAGCGTGCCGCAAGGTACCGGGGGTTCGAATCCCTCCTCCTCTGCACAAAAGCCCATTTACAACAAGTAGATGGGCTTTTTTATTTATAATCCCATAGAAATTTCGATTAGCTGCTTATAATTCTCCACAAGCAAAGGTATCAGCGTGTGTTAATTAATTCCATAAATCAATATTTTCAGTTTTTGATTGGGGTCAACCGAAGGTCAACCGCTTAAATTTGCAGATTTTTTTGAATGATTTTGTTCAGTTATACGGGAAGTCGTGTTAAAGAAGAATGAGGCGTATTAATCAAAAGATCTCTAACTAAAATCCCCGTTAGACTAAGAATAGAGTCTATGTGATAAGATTTATTGGAAACATCAACTTCAACAATACGTAGTTAGAAACGGTATTATACCAACCGGATTGAGATAAAAGGTTAGAATAGATAAATTAAGAATGAGCCAGGAAAATCACAAAACCTTTAGAGCATTATACAAATCTGTTTTAGGAAAAGAACATATGCTAGATGAAGAACTTCCATTTAAGGTTACAAAAAGAATTTTCAAAAGGAAGGATATTGTTACTGCTTATGGTGATGTGGAAAACGAGGTTTATTTTATGAATAGCGGAATAGTTGAGATGACTATAAAAGCCTACACGTCAGAAAAGATAATAGACTTTTTTTTTACGGGAGAAATGTTTTGTGCTCTGACATCTTTTCTAAATCAAATACCATCAGATGTACAAATAACCGCTCTAGAGGAATGCCTGGTGGAAAGTATTAATAGGGATGAATTAATGAAAGCTTATGAAAACTCTATAGATGTCAACAAATTCGGAAGAATAATCACAGAACAGGCTTATCTGAGAAAGTCAAATAGAGAAAAAGACTTTTTATCTAAAACTGTAGAAGAAAGATATTCAACCATGTATGAGAGTCATTCGAAATACCTGGCAAATATACCTGTTAATAAAGTTGCAAAATACTTGGGAATACATCCAGAGAGCTTAAGCCGCATACGGAAAAAGCTAATTTCCTAACATAGATCAATACTTCTTATCAATACTTTGAAATAAACACCTCATAGTTTTGCATAACAAATTAACCTCCTTGGTGAGGGTAATGACTTATTAAATAGCGCCTACTTACATCAGACTTTTTTAATAAAAAGGTAAGGAACTGTAATTAGGCACAGGTCATTGATGTTGAATTTAAAATGGGAGAAAATATGAAAGGTGCCGATTATATCTTAAACACTGCCAATGGGCCATTACACATAACAGTGTTTAAAGCAAATTGTAATGTTCAAAGGACCATCATTTTTGGATCAGCTATGGGAGTAAAAAGGCGGTTTTATTCCAAAATTGCCCATTTTTTTAATGAGCGTAGATTTAACTGTGTGACATTTGACTACAGTGGAATGTTTCATGAGGATGAGCCTTTAGGCAATAAAGATATAGGGTCATTCGGAAAAAACGATCTGTCAGAGGTAATCTCGTATTGCAAAACGATATTACAGAGTAAGCATATATTTTTTGTTGGTCATAGTATTGCAGGACAGATTCTACCACTAGCTCGAAATGCAAATAAATTGACAGCCTCTTACCTGGTAGCCTCACAATCTGTGTGTTCACATTTATGGAAGGGTAAAAACAAATCAATTGTGAACCTTTTTTGGAATATACTAACACCATTAGCTTTAAAACTGATAGGCTATATGCCGTCATACTTTTATGGGGGTAAGAATAATTTGTCTAAAGCTATTGCAAGCGATTGGGCAAGACTTGCAAAGACAAAGCATGGCGTTTATGGCGAGGGATCCAATTCATTAAAATATTTGACCTATGATGTACCAACAAAATTTGTAAGCATCAAAGGTGACGATTTGCTGGCCCCAAGAAAGGCAGTTGAAGATTTGTTCGATAAATATGGTACTAATATTAAAGTTCATGAACACATCTCGAATACAGAAGATACGCTAGATCATTTTAATTTTTTCCAGGTACGAAACAGGATATTGTGGGAAGATATTCAATCTTGGTTTGAAGATTTTGTTTCAGATGACGCACAGCAAATTTTAAACTCTTATAGAAATTTCATGCAAGTACCGTAATCTAAAAAATCAGAAAAGAATAGTAGTAGCGGGGTTAAATATGATCCAAATCAATTAATAGATCCTAAGAAAGTAAGGTGAAAATCTTAGAATATAAAATATTAGAAACAAAAAATGATAAATAAGATGAAAAACAATTTGTATCTCATGCTTCTGGTTTTTTTGATATTATACTCTTGCGGAGAGTCAACAGAACCTATGCCTGAGATTGGTGAATTAAGTTTCAATATTAGTGATACTTCTATACCTGATGGAAGAGTTGAGGAAGGGACATTCTCAAAAATAATTTTTGCCTTAAAAAATAATGATCAAGATGCAATAATAGATACCATTGAAGTGGTAAAGTTTGGGGATAGTTATCAAAGCGAGGTACTCAGCTTAGAAGTGGGAGAATATTCACTAGAGGAATTTCTTGTTTTAAACGATGAAAATGAGGTTACTTATGCTACGCCAGTTAGTGGTTCTGATACAGAACATCTTGTAGATACTGCATTACCGTTATCATTTACAATCTCCACCAATGAGACTGTGAACGTTGCGCCTCAGGTTGTTAGTACGGCAGGCTTTACCCCAGAAGACTTTGGTTATCTTGGAATATCTTTTGAGCCTGTTGATATTATGCATTTGGTAATTAATCTCTTTAGGCAGACAAATGATGGATTTAATTTTGTAAGTGGTAGCGTTTCAATTAGTAATGAAACAGAGGTGTTGTATGAGGGCGAATTACTAAACCAGTCAAACTCTATAACTATCAGGAAATCTGAAAGATATTATATTGAAATTGAAAAGGAGGGCTTTAACACATATAGTAGAACATTCACAACCCAAGAATTAGATGAGTTTGATGGGATATTGAATATTACCATGAACCCTTCTGCCTCTTCTGTCATATTACGTTATAATTTACCTGAGGGTGTAGATCCTGAAGTTGCTTTTATCTCTATACAATCCGAAAACAGTACATTTTATAAAACAACAGGGATTTTTGATGTTACAGAATTAGACGAGATAGTAAAAGTAATGCCCATATCCGGTAATGGTAATTACAACATTTTTATTGGCATATATGAGTCTATTGAATTTTTAAATAATCCCGTCATCTACGGAACGGGAACTTTTGAACTCTCTGCGGGAAATGAATATCAACTTACTTCACCAAATGAATCAAATGCCGGGGGTTTGGAATTGGCTTGGTATAATGCAGATGGAATTGTTACTGAACACCTGGCTGTTATCCGCGCTAATAATCCCTTTTGTGATCCGGTACTTTATAGTCATATACTTACAGAATTAGATTATAGCCATATAGAACTATTGCTAGTTGATTCTGGTGGTATCGTATGGGATGCCGCGGGAGAAGAGAA
Source organism: Fulvivirga lutea (assembly GCF_017068455.1). Classification (NCBI taxonomy): domain Bacteria; kingdom Pseudomonadati; phylum Bacteroidota; class Cytophagia; order Cytophagales; family Fulvivirgaceae; genus Fulvivirga; species Fulvivirga lutea. Next base: position 350,059 of record NZ_CP070608.1, on the reverse strand, counting down.
TGTAAGGATTGTAGATTTTAGCAACGTTGCAGAGACAAGATTTCAATTTTGTGACAACCCACTTAACGATCAGGGACTTTTTATGACGTTAAGCTACTATTTTCAAGGTGTCATGAAGGACGGAACTTTTATTGATACTTATTGGGATATCAAATCGACAGACATGGATGGAAATTAAATGTCCAATAATTGTATAATGAACAAAAAGTCTAAACCTGTACAATCTGAAACAGGTTCAAGATCAGGCATGCCTACTATTTGATGTGTTAGGCTAAGGAATTTGCAAATTATCTTATACCTCAATTAGATAGACGAAAGACGCCTGAGCTAAGTGTATCAGTTTTTTTAATTAATCGCTACAATGCGTAGCATATTTTAAAATGATAGTTTATTCAAATAACAAAATAAATAGGGCTGCACATTTACGCAATAAGTCCGACAAGTTTCTTAAAGCAGAAGTAATACCCATCTGGAAAGAAAATGTTTTTCTTTCAAAAGATGATCCATCTGCGCCAGCAATAAGGCTAAATCGAAACATTAGTGATGACTTTCCAATGTATTTTCTTGGTGTAGAAGGTAATGTTGAAATATGGTGTCAGGATTTATCATTTCTTTCGATTTATCACGCATGTGAATATGTGAAGGCATCAACAACTTTACCATTATTAGATAGTGAGCCAGTTTGGATAAGGAAGGCCTACAAAGTACTTGGTAATTATGATTCGGGACTAGTTGCATTAGGTATTGGTGTGAGTAATTGGAACCGTAATAATAGAAATTGTGGCACTTGTGGTGGGCTAACAAAAATGGCAGATAAAGGATATTTACGGATTTGTAAAAATTGTGAAAAGAAAATTTATCCGCAGTTTGAGTCAATAGTTGTTTTTCTTCTGGAGCATATAGATAAAAATGGCATAAAGTCATGCCTGCTTCAACAAACTCCAGTAAAGAATGGACTATTGGTATCATGCCTATCTGGATTTGTTGAAATTGGTGAAACTCTCGAGGATGCTGTGAAAAGAGAAGCCAGGGAGGAAACGGGATTAGAAATTAAGGATGTTCGCTATATTGAATCGCAACCATGGCCTTTTCCATCTGGTTTGATGACTGGATTTTCGGCATTGGCGACAGATAAAAATTTTACACTTGACAGAAGCGAGGTGCCAGATGCCGCTTGGTATACTCAAAGTGAATTAACCCAAGGTATTAGCAACGGCCGAATAAAAGTATCGCGGGGGGATAGTATTGCCAGAAGAATGATATATAAGTGGCTCGAAAAATAATCATTGATAATCGGTTATCAATGTTTTCTTAAGGATAGAATTATAACAATGAAAAGGATAAAAGCTTCATGGAATACGCTTGTTATTGCATTTGGAACAATACTAGTTGTATGCATCATTGCTTTCGATAAACCAAAAACAAAAGAAATAGTGGAAAACAAGTGGAGAGACAAGTTAGTGGAAATGAATTTAGTACTACCCGAAGTATCTGTACCGGGAGGCAGCTATTCATCCGTCAATATTAGAGGTAAAATAGCCTATATAGCTATTCAGTTTCCGATACTCAATGGTGATTTTAAATTTCAAGGAAAGCTAGGTAAAGATTTAACTACTAAGCAAGGTTACGAGGCTATGAAATTATGTGCCCTCAATGTCCTTTCTCAAATTGAGGATAAAATTGGAATCGATAACATTAATGGATTAAATCATATAGAAGCCTATTATGTTGCCACAGATGATTGGGATGATGCACCAATCGTAGTTAATGGAGCTTCCGACCTGTTTAGTACTGTGCTGGGAGAGAAAGGTAAACATTCCCGAACAATATTGGGTGTACATAACTTACCAAGAAACTTTTCAGTTGGGTTGACTACATCTTTTACACTTGATTAATTATTTATTAGATTTTAATGAGAAGTAGTTTTTCGAATAATTTGGGTTTCATTGCTGCGGCAGCTGGTAGTGCAGTAGGGCTAGGGAACATCTGGAAATTTCCATTTGAGGTTGGTGAGAGCGGTGGAGCGGCTTTTTTACTCATATATCTTGTTTTTTGCTTTATCCTATGTTTCCCCATGCTTGTGATAGAAATAGCGATGGGGAGAAAATCGCAACAAAGTGCTGTAGGTACTTTTAGGGTGCTGGGGTCAAAAAAATCATCATTAATTGGGTTACTTGCCATTATTGCCTGTGTTTTAATTCTCTCATTTTATAACGTTGTTGCAGGTTGGGCATTAGGGTATTTCATAGAAATGGTTCAAGGAAACTTTTCAATTGGCAGTACTTTTCCTGATTATATAAAAAGTATAGAAACAGTGGGTTCTTTTTCTTTAGTATTCATGCTCATAACGGCTTTTATTGTTAACAGAGGTGTATCTAAAGGAATAGAAACATTTTCAAAATGGCTCATGCCCATTTTGATATTAATCATAGTTTCATTGGCGATATACGCCATTACATTGCCAGGTTCAGCTCAAGGTATCGATTTTTACTTAATTCCCGATTTTTCTAAAATTAACTTACATACTATATATAATGCGTTAGGTCATGCATTTTTCTCCCTTTCATTGGGTATGGGAATATTGATAACATATGGAAGTTATTTAAATAAAAAGGAAAACTTATTAGGTATTGCTGCTGCAATTACTCTAACGGATGTGGGCGTGGCATTTCTTTCCGGGTTGATGCTATTCCCACTTGTATTTTCTCAAGGTCTTGAGACAAGTGGAGGTGCCGGCCTAGTTTTTATGACACTTCCCGGTGTATTTGAGCAATTAGGACAAGCAGGCATTTTTGTTGGATCACTATTTTTTCTTTTATTGTCATTTGCTGCGTTGACTTCAACAGTATCCTTATTTGAAGTTCCTGTATCTTTTCTAATTGATGAATTTAAAATGAAAAGGAGATATGTAGTTTGGCTATGTGCTTTTGTAATACTATTAATTGGTATACCGTCAATGCTCGCCAATGGTTATTCGGATTCTTTCACTCAGTTTATTTTTTATCCTAAAAGCACTGAAGCTGTTGATTTCATGACATTTATATCTGATCTTTCAAGTAACACACTACTACCTTTGGGAGGGATATTTACATGTCTATTTGCAGCACACATATGGAGAAAAGAAAAGCTTTCTTCTGAATTATTGAGCAAGGATAAAATGCTGTATGAGCGGATAATTATAAGATATATTTCCATTGCAATAAAGGTTATTTGCCCTGTGATCTTAGGCTGTATACTGATACTTGGAATATTGGACAAATATTTTGGCATGATGATTTTATGACATGCAGATGAAAATTGAATATACCAATGCAATACAGTTGATGAGGAATTAGTGAGTATTTAATATAATTAAGATTGACAAAATAGTAAGGCGAGCCGTGGAAACCGAAACTAAATGAGTATGGAGTGGAGGCGTCAGGCGAACTTAAAAACGTGCTGTGGGTTAACTTCCAGCAATTGGCAGATATAAATCAACTAAAAATAAAAATGGGAACAGCCGCAGTGAAAAACGCAGCACTGGCCAAGTACCGCAGATGCACCTCAACAAAAGGCAAAAAGGGCTATTCTTAGTGTTCATAAATTTTTCTTAGAACTGTATTTTGTTACGTTTTTCATCGAATTCATAAAATAATCAGGTGGGTCAATTATTTCTAGTCTCTCAAAATCTTTATTAGGCATGAATTCTTTAAGTATTAGAAGACACTTTTCAAGTTCGTTTACTCTGTTTCCAATTGACCCACCTTTTAATAATTTGAATCCAAAATCTGCATATAGTTTTACCGCTCTAAAATTCCTCGGTTGTGTATGTAGATAAATCGGATTATCATCCGAGCTAAATACTTTCATTATTTTAGTAAACTTGAGTACTGAAGATATGGAACTATAAAAAAGCGTATAGTTCACAAACTTTTATTTGTCCTTTAAAAGTGTTTTGAAAATTTTCTCCATAGCCTCCTTCGATTGAGTAAAATCATCAATTTTACCATAATTCCCGTTAGTAGCCCATGTGATGGTTACATTATAGTTTGGAAAATATACCATACTGGCGAAATAGCCGATTGCATCTCCACTATGCATATAAGCTGGCCCAAAATCAGTATCTATTCTGAAAATACCTAGTCCATAATATGTATCAAAGGTTTCTGAATCCTGCTTTTTTGGAGCTTTCCATGTAATCATTTCGTTTAAGGATGATTCCTGAATAATATACCCATTAAAAAGTTGATGTAAGAAAACATTTAAGTCATTTGAGTTGGAAATCAAGCCTCCGTCTGCCGTAAAATAATCCCAACCACTATACTCAGTTGAGTTAATTACATTTAAATTGCTATACAAATCAATATAGCCCTGAATAATGCCATCCGGAATAGGATCTGTTGCCGCAAAACGTGTATTCGATAAATTAAGAGGTTTGAATATTCTTTCTGCGAAAACCTCATAAAATGGTTTTTGCTCAATCGCCTCAATAATTTTACCTAAAAGAATGTAGTTGGTATTAGAGTATTGAACATCGCTTCCAGGTGAAAATTCTGCCGCTTCATTGCGAGCATAATCCAACAATTCTTTTGGCTGCCAGGTTTTAGTTAAGTCATTTAAAGATGCCGTTTGAAATCTGGGGTTAGCAATGTAATTGTAGATGCCGCTTGAATGCTGCAAAAGCTGCCTTATTGAAGCCTGTTTAGCATTCGCCAACCCCTGCAAAATGTTATTGTCAAGGTATTGTGATACAAGATCATCAAGATGTAGTTTCCCTTCTTCTTGCAGCAATAAAATGGCTATAGCAGTAAACGTTTTTACGGTGCTCCCTACTCTGGTAATATTGCAAGGCGACAAATCAATGTTATTGGCTAAATCTGCCTTTCCCGAAGAACCCGACCACCTAATAGTGTCATCATAGTTAACTGACATCATAACTCCTGGTACTCCTGAAGCTACCATTTCATCTATTAGGTCTTGTAACTCTTGATAATCAAACCCAGCGGTTATGTTATCAATACCGCTGTCGCAGAAATAATGCGAAGGTTCAAAGACAGGATCATCTTCACATGCACCAAACAAAACAAGAATTAATATTGAAAGAAATAAGTACTTCATTTTTTATTGTTTTTATTAAATGGATAAAATTTTGAGCCAACATGAAAATTGGTATGGGCCATTAAAGGAATAAATCCAGGTGAATAGGGATACTCCAGCCAGGTTTGGTGTAGAATAAAAATTTCTGCCGATCGACTTTCATTCTTCTTTAGATTATATCCTACACCTACTGAAAAAGAAGGCATAATCCGTGCATTTCCTCGATCTCTTTTGCTTACATATCTGCCATTTTCAAATTGAAATTCCTGCTGAGTGGTAAATGTGTGGAGATAACCAATACCAAGTGCTGTTTTTATATTTAGCCCGAAACTAAACTTATAATCAAGCCCAAGTTCCCCATTTATATAAACACCTTGAAATAGCTTATTATGAAACATATAGCCAATATTCACTGAAGGGAATAGTTTGATATGTTTTGATTCTTTCCAGTGAAAATCAGTTCCTAATTGAACACCAGGATGAATTGGTGTGGTAATAACTTTGTCAAAAGGAACGCTTGTGGCTTCACTGAATAATGAAACCTTCACCGGCATTTGCCCATAAGCGTTGGAGGCCATTATCCAGTTCATCAATAATAATAGCGGGTAATAATAGTTTCTCATGATAATTTTTTTGACTCAAATTTAAAACGGTCAAAAAGGCGTTTATCCTGAAAATTTTGGTAGAATGCACCGAAGCGGACAATTATTTGGCTGAAATGGACAGCATTAGCTTTCAAGCCATGTGATGAACTGTGGTGCTTTTGTTTTAGAAACAAAAACAGGTGTGGGTACAGGAGGGTTAAGTGAGATTTTTAACTTTCTGGTATCTGTTTTTTTATAGGATACAATACTTTCTTTTCTGGCAACTAATTGTCGGTTAATTTGAAAAAAATTATGTGGAGACATTGCCTCGCTTACCTGCTCCAGGGTAGAATTATAAAGGTACTGCTTACCATTATGTGTTATTAAATAGGTCATTTTATCCAAAACAATAAAATAGGCTATTTCATTGAGTGATATATTTAATGACTTCGACCCATAGTGCACTAAAAAATTGCTTTTCCCATTTCGATCGTTAGCATGTTTTTCTAACTTGTTTTTTAACTCACGAGTAGTTTCGATACTATGTAGCCTATAGTAAAGTATTGAATAGATCAAATTCAATAGTACACAAAATATGGCGACAAGCGGTAGCTCTAAATAAAAAATGGAGCTACTTTCTATAAGCACATTTGGCAGAGATTTTAAATACAAAAACTCAAGGCCAATGATTACTACGACTGGTGCCAATAAACCCAGTGTAGCTTGAGTTATAATTCTGAGCCTCATTTCTTCACCCCAGTTGTACCAGCCATCTAGCTTGTAAAATAACCATTTGAAATAAAAGCCAAGACTATATGTACAGGCAAATGCAAATAACAGGTCAGTGTAATAACTTGGAATTTGAATTAGATCATAGAAGGAATTATCGTTTCCAATATGGACAACTAATATGGCAATTAAAGGATGGACAAAGTAAAAAATCCAGCCATCATTTATTCGCCTTAATGGAAGGCTTCTTTTTGTTTCATCGGTACTTTCTAATGGCTCAGATTTCATTTTTGAAATAAATAGTCTGACCTATACTGTTTTTTTTAAAGAAAAGACTTCGGAGTTGGTAAAATTACAACATTTACAGATTTTCATTCCAGAGCATTATCTTTTCCTTTAAATGGCCTAATGAGTTAAATAGTAGACACAAGTTCCTCCCCTTCTGCTCTAAAGCCCATTTACAAATCGTATATCGTTTTTTTAACCTGTAGTCTTTTGGTGTTTCAAGAATTCCAGTTAACAATAAAGAGATGTGACCCTTTAAGGCTATTGAATTAAATTTAATTGTATCCCGCTTTTAATAAGCATGTTCAAAAAAAAAGTCAGCCAAACGGCTGACCTCAATTGAATAAAAAACTAGTTAACCTGCTTATTTGAGAAAAGGCATAATTGCCGCTAGCGTTAGTTCCGGTTGCTCCACTTCAAATGCCGATCGGGCATCTTTTATTCGAATCACTTCTATCTCAGGATTAAGTTTAGAAATACGTTCTTGCACTTCTGGTCTAATTCTAAATTCTTCATTGCCCCAGAGCATGATGGTGGGAACAGTAACATTTTCTAACAATGGTGCGATGTCATAACGCAACTTTCCACTTAGAAAAGGTAAGGCTGAATAAGAAGCATTTGGCCGTCTTGCATTGTACAAGTTATTCTCAATAATTTCTAATGGAACGGCCTCTCCATCTTTAAAGCCTTCTTGTCTCCACCAATCTTCAATGGCCGGCCTTTGATGAAAAATTTGGGCATAAATCTCATTTCGTTGTGGTGATTCAGAAATTTTCAAAAAACTCTGAGTGCCCTGTTCTCCGATGGCATCTACTCCAAAATCAAATCCACCAGATGGTGTGTTAAGCACCAATTTGATCACTTCAATACCCCCTTTTTCAATGGCAGAAAGCACAAAACCACAGCTAAGTGATTGAGTTAATACTCTAACTGGTTCACCTACCCACTCACCAAGAGCGGTGATTTGTGTTACATAATCTTCAAATAGGATATCTCTTGTCAGTCGATCAGATTCTCCCCAACCAACAAAGTCGGGTGCAATTACGCGATAATGTTCAGCCAATTGTGGAGCTATTTCAAACCAGATATAGGATGACGCACCTGCACCTATTCCATGTAATAAAAGCAATGGTTCTCCTTTTCCAGCTTCAAAAACAGCAATTTCCCCAGTTGGTGTTTTTAATTTGCTTTTGGTAAATCCCAATCGCGTTAAATTAATTTCCTCTACTTCCTTAGTTGCTAAACTCTTATAAGGCCAAATGATTGCCAACATGATTATGCTCAAGCTAACTGCAAATAATGATAGTTTTTCCATGATGATGTGTTAGTTAAAATTTGATTTAAATGTTTTCGTATCAACCAAACGTGTATAATACGTAAAAGTTTTAAATAAACAATTAAAAATACGTAATCGTATTAAAATAGATATTTAGAATGCTATGAGAAAAGGAAAGAAGATGGATTAAATACCGTGATAATAAACTAATTGTATGCGCTTGTAAGATGATTTACAGCGATTGTGAATGAGTAAAAGTGAATGATTGAGAAATTCGTAACGTCTGATTATTGACTACTGAACTACTTATTGGATAATAATTCTGTTAACTCAACATCTCCGCTTTCTTCATAAATACTTTTATGATGTTTCTCGAGTTTTCGTAACAGGTAATTAAGTGTTGCAAGTTCTGTACTACTTAAGCCACCTTTAATAATTTCTGACACCATTTGCATTTTAGGTAACATACCAAGCGTTAAAAGCTTGCCTTCTTCGGTTAGTTTTACACGTATGCTTCTTTTATCGTTAGCATCTTCAAACTCTTCAATGAATCCTTTCTTTAAAAGCCGTTTAATAACTTCGGTCCCTGAAGTTTTGGTAAGCACCATTTTATTAATGAGTTCAGTTTTAGTATGGCTATTAGTGCCAAGTAATGAGATTAAAAAAGGAAATTCATCGGCTGTGGAGAGGGGTGTGTCTTTTAAAGCCTTTTTTACATATTCTTTCGCATACCTATTTAGCAATACCAGCAAAATTCCCAGATCATCTGTTTCAGTATTATAGGATTTAGAATTTGGTTTACTTGTTTTCAGATTGGATTTTCCTTGTTCTCCTAACTCTACATTTAAAAAACCTACAAATTCCGTTAAGCTTAAGTTTTTTGCATTTTTCTTCTCAGAATAGGTAAAGAATAGTTCAATTAATTTTTTCAGAATTTCCTCCACGTTTACTAGGCTAGTTTAGATTGTCTTTGTGGGTAAATGCCCATTGTAAGTAGAACTTTTAACCACGTCATAAAATTATCATAAAAAATACGAAAACGTATTAATTTGTAGTCAAACCAATGAAATGGAAAAGCAAAAATTATTCTTGCTCTCAGAGCAAAAGAATTCTCTGAATTGTCAGTTGTATTCGTAGAGAAATTATTTAGTTAATTGACTCCAAATATTGATTTACACCCCCTCTGCAATCTCCACCATCTGCTTATAGTCTTCCGCTAACTCAGGAGCCAGGTCTTTGATGTTTATTTCACTCAATAGTATTTTTAGTTTCTGAATTCCTGCGATCCTGTCTTCAATCTCATCATCTTCTATGCAGTTGATTAAGTCTAAACAACAATCGTATTTAATGGCGCTACTTTCCGGTGCTAATTCAATGCCTGCCATTAAAGATTGCAGACTGGCTTGTTGTCCATGTGTATCACGCAGATAGGCCGAAAGGTCAAGAACCAAGCTTTCGAGGGAAGGAGATTTGAATGTGGGCAGTTGCTCTGTGATTATTTTTTTAGCCTGCGCCTTGGCAAAACTTGTATCTGTTGCGGGAGGTTTATCAAAATATCCAACCAGAAGTCCCTTTACCAGATGAAATGGGTTGAGAGCGGTCGGCTCCTTTTTTTCGAACTTCTCCTTTTCTTCACCATCAACAAAATACGGCAGACTAAAATCTTCCTTGGCCCGTAGGTGAATTCCGGTATAAGAATTTTTATTAAAGTGTTTCCAGATTATGTTGTAGCTGTTCTGCATTCAATGTTAGATTTATTTACAAGTTAATATACCTACTCACAAAGTTATAGGTTCTTCAACAAGTTGTTCATTCCACATATCCTTACAAATACAATTGGTAGTTTTATAGTATGAAGTCACTATTACTAATTTTTATTGGTTCAATCTATTGTAACTCATTGTTGGCACAGGTTCAACCTTCAGGAGGCCAGTGGCAAGGAGTATTAGAATATGAGGCCGAAAGCATTCCGTTTGAATTCAAAATCGAACATAAAAAGAAAGGCATGCTTATCACTATCATCAATGGCAAAGAGCAAATTGAAATTAAAGATGCCGTTATTGATCGAGATACACTAGTAATGCCACTAAAGCCGTTCGATGCCGAAATAAGGGCGAAGTTTGATGAGCATTCGATGGAAGGATACTGGAAGAAGGGCTATAAAACGAAAGCCATACCTTTTAATGCCTCTTATGGTAAGCCAAGGTTTGAGGGTGGAACTAAAAAGAAAAAATTGTCTTATAAATGGGAATTGAAGTTTGAAAGGGCTCTGAATGATACCTATCCAGCAGTGGGGTTATTCCAGTTTGAAAATGGTAAGGCTTCCGGCTCTGTAATTTCCGATGTTGGAGATTTTAGATTCTTTGAAGGTATTATTAGAAATGATTCATTGCTAATGACTTCTTTCGATGGAGCCCACGGATTTAAATTGAAAGCCAAGTTGGATGATAATCAACTGATTGGAGAGTTTCATTTTGATAATGGATATATTGAGAAAGTGAGTGGGCAGCCCAAAGAGGATGCAGAAATTGTAAAACCTTTTAAGAAGCTTGAAGATAGACACCGGCCACACTTCGATATTTTAACCGCAGGAAACCCAAATGAGTCAATTGATGAATCAAACTACTTCGATAAAGTACTGGTGTTGCAATTTTTTGGTACCTGGTGTCCTAATAGTATGGATCAGTCGACTTTTTTAAGAGATTGGTATCAGACTAAACCTCAAAATGTTGAGGTACTAGCTGTTACCTACGAGCCTAATTTTTCTACCGAGTATGGACTTCAAAGAATTGAGTCTTATAAAAGGGATATGCACATTCCTTATGATATTAAATTGGGTGGAGAATTAAGCAAAGGACAAGCTGCTCTGGCTTTACCATACCTTGAAAAGATCAATGCTTTTCCCACCTTGGTAATTATTGATAAATACGGTTTTATACGCTATCAATTCGATTATTTCAATGGCCCTGCCACTGATCAGTACTATGAAGAATTCAAAAAAGATTTTCTCCTTGCAGTCAATACTCTAGCACAGGAAAAATAAAAGGCCAATCGATTGACTGGCCTTTTCTCTATATGATATAGGTTTTGGTTTAAACTGCGCTTCGAAGCTTTTTAACTTCTTGAGATTCGTTTTTTAGCTCAATCTTCAAATTTTTCTCGCCCATTTTGCACTGGCCATCAAACTTGGCGCCAGACTCTACAGTCAATTTATTGGCAACAATATCACCTTCAATTTTACTTGTTGGCTTTAATATTAAATGATCAGTAACCTCCAGCTTCCCTTTAATTTCGCCCTCAATTTCAGCTATCTGTGCCAATAACTTCCCTTCTATAACTGCCGAAGGGCCAACGGCTACTTTAGATTTTGAAATCACATCGCCTACTACTTTTCCTTCTATTCTAATGTTACCGTAAGTCTCAATATTTCCTGTAAATGTGGTGCCTTTTCCAATAATATTATTGGAGTTCATTGCTTCTGCCGTTGCCTGTTTTTCGTTGCTATTAAACATTAATATTCTGGTTGTTTTTAAGAAGCCGCTAAAGTAAAAAGGTTATCCTGTATTAGCAATTTATAATGGGTTGGCTATCAATATTTTAAGATCAAATGCCTAAATACCAGTTAAATGAAAGTTGATTTCTACACAATTTATAGTCTCAGGTATCAGAGGATGTTTAAATGCTTCAATTTATATTTGGTAGATGGCCGATAAGAATCATTCATTTTTTGAAGATGTGTACGAGGTAGTAAAACTGATACCACAAGGTAGAGTAACTTCGTATGGAGCCATAGCCAATTATCTTGGCAGTAAAGGTAGCGCAAGAATGGTAGGTTGGGCGATGAATGCAGCACATAGTTTATCCGATGTGCCAGCTCACAGAGTAGTGAACAGAATAGGACTTCTATCAGGTAGGCATCATTTCAAAACTCCGACACAAATGCAAGATTTATTGGAGGTCGAGGGTATTAGGGTTGAAAATGATCAAATAGTAGACTTTCAAAAATATTTCTGGGATCCATCGCAAGAATTGCTTTAAAACTTACATTCCCAAATAAAGATTCCCTTTCCAATTGAGGGACAAAACTTGATAAAATAGGCTCATATAATATAATTTGGCTGCATAAAACAATTGGCATAGGTGTTGTAAATAGTAATAAAAATTAAAATTTATTACATATGAAAACCTTATCACTTCTAATAATAGCTACAGTAATTAGTGTCGTATCTTATGCTAATAAACCGCAGCACTCAATCAAAATAATCGATACGGAGTACAAAAACATTCTAAAATTCAAAGTAGACAAAGAGCTGATTGGAGCAACCATAATACTATCTTATTCTAATGGAGACATTGTGACAAAAGAGGTGTTGGAAAGAAAAAGACTCGTTATTGATTTTTGTGATGTGAAGTCGGGTGAGTATACGGTAGAGATCAAAAAAGGCAACTATAAAAAAGACATTTCTATTTCCAAGAATGCCGAAGACGGTGTTCAATACGGGAAATAATTTCCCATTATGGGATAAATATTTTATCAGATATTCGTTTAAAGCTATTTTAAGAGGGTAAGTGTCTTTTGGCACAGCCATTGTAATACTTCTTGTACATGATTTTTGGTTGATTTAAGTTGCTGTATGTTTTAGTTGGTTTTAATGTGTACAGCACGATCAAAAGGTCGCTCAAACGTGAGCGGCCTTTTTCGTTATAAGGAGTAAACCAATAAATGTGAGCATTCCGTTCACCAGCAAAATTTCGAATCCAAACCGGTAGCCCCAAAACAGCTCCATAGAGTAAATATTCAACAGGTAACTTACAATTGGTGATGCTATGCAAATTATTGGCACGAGGAAATCACGAACCTTTAAATTGGTAAACAGGCCAAATGCATAAATTCCAAGCAAAGGCCCATAGGTATATCCCGCAGCTCGGAACACCGAGCTTATGACCGCTTCATTATTAAGGTTTTTAAAAATGATGATGACGATAAATAGCAATACAGAGAAACCTAAATGAACCAACAGCCTTGTTTTCTTTTGTTTATCCTGAATATTTAAACTTTGCTCATCCTTAAAATTTAGGAAGTCCACGCAAAATGAAGTGGTAAGAGAAGTCAAAGCTGAATCGGCACTAGAGTATGCAGCAGCTATAATTCCTAATAAAAATACGATACCAATAAAGGTGCTAAAATGTTGCGTGGCTAACATTGGAAAGAGGTCATCTGTCTTAGCAGGAATCTCAATTCCATTGGCATTTGAATAGATGTAGAGTAATGCGCCCAGGCACAAAAAAAGAAGGTTGGCGAACACCAAAATCACTGAAAACCAGAACATATTTTTTTGAGCTTCACCAATATTTTTACAGGTTAGGTTCTTTTGCATCATATCCTGATCCAATCCAGTCATAACAATGGCGATAAAAGCTCCTGATAGAAATTGCTTTACAAAGTGGCTGCCTAATTGCCAATCCCAAAAGAAAGTTTTAGAGTATTGGCTCTCTTGTACGGCAGTAACCATCTCACCAAAAGTGAAATTCAAATCATTGGAAATACTAATGATAACCGCTCCTACAGCACTCAACATAAATAGTGTTTGCAGTGAATCTGTCCAAACAATTGTGTTGATGCCACCTCTGAAAGTATAAAGCCAAATAAGCATAATGGTAATGGCCACTGTAATTTCAAAAGACACATTCCAGGCATCGAAAAGAGTTAACTGTAAAACACCAGCCACTAAAAATAATCGAAAAGAAGCTCCGATTACTCTACTCAAAAGAAAGTAAGCTGCCCCGGTTTTGTATGACCAAAATCCAAAACGCTGATCAAGGTATTGGTAGATAGAAATAAGGTTCAATCGATAATATAATGGCATTAATATCAGGCCTATTACAGCATAGCCTGCCAAATAGCCAAACACCATCTGCATGTACGAAAATTGCGTTGTACCTACCCATCCAGGTACTGAAATAAAAGTAACACCCGAAAGTGATGCTCCAATCATACCGAAAGCCACCAGATACCAAGGCGATTGTCGGTTAGCAGTAAAAAAGGTGCTTGAATCTGCTTTACTTGAAGTAAGAAATGAAATGAGTATTAAAATCAGGAAATAACCAAAGACAACAGATAATACTAGTTGCGGGCTCATAATTGAGATTTTCGTTTAAAATGCATATTTTTTCTACCTTTGACAAACTAAATGAAACTCCATGGATTTCGGACATAATTACGAAGAAGAAGTAGAGGTTTTAGAGGAAGTAGAAATTGTCGACAACAAAAGCCTTGTTGTTTATAACGATGATGTTAACACTTTCGACCATGTGATCAACACATTGGTTAAGGTATGCCAGCATACGGTGGAGCAGGCAGAGCAATGCGCATGGATCATCCATTACAAAGGAAAGTGTATTGTAAAAACAGGATCATTCAAAGAATTAAAACCAAAACAAGAAGCTATTTGTGAGAAAGGCATTGATGCCAGAGTTCACTAAACTATACTTCTCATTACAACCTCACATTGAATCCTTTTCTAAGCAAGCATTTTTATCTGCTAAGATTTCAATTTTTAGGCTTTAGATATCATGGTTGGCAAAAGCAACCTGGTCTGAAAACAGTTCAGGGCATGATAGAAAGAACTACTCGATTTGTTCTTGGTGAAGATGTGAAATTTAAAACCTTGGGTGCTAGTAGAACAGATGCCATGGTTTCGGCAAGGGACTTTCCAATGGAGCTTTTTACTTATCAAGAGCTATCAACCAACTTTTTAGAGGAGCTAAATAAAAACCTACCGGCAGATATTCATGCACTTAGTATTGATCAGGTCAACAGCAAATTCAATGTGATAAAAGATGTAAGTTCAAAAGAGTATCACTATCAATTCACCTTTAATACAACCAAAAATCCGTTTGACGCTCACTTAGTTACATATGTTCATCAGACATTAGATATAGACTTGATGAAATCTGCTGCTGAATTATTTTTAGGAGAGCATAACTTTGCTGGATTTTGTTACCCGTATGAACAAGTAGATAAAATAAGGACGATACATTCATGTAAAATTGATTTTGATGAAGAACGAGGGCTTTACATATTCAAAGTCATTTCTAAGGGATTTATGCGTTATCAGGTTCGATTAATGATAGGAGTTCTTTTTGATATTGGAAGAGAAAAATTAGAAACTAGCGTACTATCAGAAGCACTAAAACCAGGCTCATCAATTAAGTTCGACAATAGAGCACCGGCTTCGGGCCTCATTCTCCACAGAGTCAACTATTAATAATTCACATTTTATTGGTCTTCTTGGCTATCTTTGCCGCCATGGAATACCCATCTAAGTTAATAGAGAGAGCAGTTGAAGAAATATCCAGACTACCGGGAATTGGTAAAAAGACAGCATTGCGTTTAGCCCTACATTTATTAAAGGAGCCAGTAAGTGCATCAGAGGCATTGGGTCAATCCATTGTGGAATTAAGGAAGCAGATTAAGTATTGCAAAAAATGCATGAACATAGCTGATTCAGATGTTTGTGGCATTTGTGCCAGCCATAGGAGGGAAGAATCTACTATTTGTGTGGTTGAAGATACGAGGGATGTGTTAGCTATTGAAAATACATCGCAATACAACGGACTTTATCATGTGTTAGGTGGAGTGATTTCTCCTATCGAAGGTGTGGGGCCGGATGAATTGAACATAGAACAATTGATTGAGCGTATCAAATCTTCGAATGGTACGGTTGCTGAGATAATATTTGCACTAAGCCCAACAATGGAAGGTGATACCACAGCCTTTTACCTCACGAAGCAACTGAAAGACTTCAACATAAAAATCAGCACCATTGCTCGTGGCATTCCAATTGGTGGCGAGTTGGAATATGCCGATGAGATAACCCTTGGTCGTTCAATAGCCAGCAGAACGGCCTATAATCAGGAGTAGAAATCAATTATTGTGATACTTTCCTTAGCAACTAAATGCCATTCTGTATATTTTTGGCCGAATTTCAATTTATAAGAAAGTTGCACATATGAACCTATCGAATAGAATTAGCAATCTGGAAGAATCTGCTACGCTAGCTATGGCTGCAAAAGCCAGAGAGCTTAAATCACAGGGAGTAGATGTTATCAGTTTAAGCCTCGGTGAGCCGGATTTTAAAACACCTCAATACATTCAAGATGGCGCTAAAGAAGCGATAGATACCGGTAAATACTTTGCGTACCCCCCTGTAGCAGGTTATATGGATTTACGTGTAGCTATTGCTGATAAATTGAATCGGGAAAATAATATACCTTACAAAGCTGAAAACATTGTTGTATCTAACGGTGCTAAACAGTCCATTGCCAATGTGATGTATTCATTGATTAACCCTGGAGATGAGGTAATCATCTTCTCACCGTATTGGGTGAGCTATTCAGCAATTGTAGAGTTGACAGAGGGAAAATCAGTATTTATAAGCGGAGATATTTCCACTGATTTTAAAGCGACTGCCAAGCAACTAGAGGAGGCAATTACGCCTAAAACAAAGGCTTTAATTTTTTCCTCACCATGCAATCCAACGGGTTCAGTATTTACTAAAGCTGAGTTAGAAGCTATTGCAGAGGTGGTAAAGAAACATGATATCATCGCTATTGCTGATGAAATTTATGAACATATTAATTACACAGATGAGCACGTGAGTCTTGCCTCATTACCGGGCATGTTTGAGCGAACTGTTACTGTAAATGGCTTCGCCAAAGGTTTTGCGATGACTGGTTGGAGAGTGGGTTATATAGGTGCACCTGAATGGATTGCCAATGGCTGCACTAAAATGCAGGGACAAATCACATCTGCCAACTGCTCGATAGCACAGCGTGCCGCCCTTACAGCTCTAACAGGAGATGCAACACCTACTAAAGAAATGGCAAAGGAGTATCTTGAGCGCAGAGAATTGGTAAAAGGCTTGTTGGATGAAATACCAGGCGTGAAGACTAATGTTCCTAAAGGGGCATTTTACTTTTTTCCTGATGTAAGCAGCTATTTTGGTAAGAGCATAGGAGATAGAAAAATAGAAAATGCCAGCGACCTGTGCATATATATTTTGGAAGAGGCACACGTTTCTTTGGTAACGGGTGAGGCCTTTGGAGATGCAAACTGCGTTAGATTATCGTATGCAGCATCCAGAGAAGATTTAGTGGAGGCACTTAAAAGAATTAAAACAGCTTTAAGTAAATTGTCTTAATGTCTTATACCAACTTCAATCAGGTTTTTAAAGAATTTAATAAGCTAAGGGTTCTGATCATTGGTGATGTTATGGTGGATGCCTACATCTGGGGGGCTGTGGAACGAATTTCTCCTGAGGCTCCGGTACCCATTGTAAGGGCCACTAAAAGAGACTACCGTTTAGGAGGTGCTGCCAATGTAGCACTTAATGTGCAGGCCCTTGGTGCCGATCCCATTCTTTGTGCAGTAGTTGGTCAGGATGAAGGAGCACAGAAAGTATTCGAACGACTGGAGGTAAATAAAATATCGAAAGAAGGTATAGTAGAATCATCTGAAAGGCCAACTACAGTTAAGACCAGAGTGTTAAGTAGTCACCAGCATATTGTAAGGGTAGATGAAGAAACAGATAAACTGCTTTCTAAAGATGAAGAGACAAAAGTTTGGAAAAGGATTGCGGAGTTATTGCCTACATGCGATGTAGTAATATTTGAA
The DNA here is from genome assembly GCF_017068455.1 of Fulvivirga lutea. NCBI lineage: Bacteria > Pseudomonadati > Bacteroidota > Cytophagia > Cytophagales > Fulvivirgaceae > Fulvivirga > Fulvivirga lutea. Next base: position 332,433 of record NZ_CP070608.1, on the reverse strand, counting down.
GATTACGATAAGGGTGTCATCACCAAAAACCTGATAAAAAAATCCGTTGAACTCGCAGAGAAAAATGGTATACCCACTGTGGTAGACCCTAAAAAGAGGAACTTCCTGAATTATAAGCACACAACTCTTTTCAAGCCCAATTTAAAGGAGTTGAAAGAAGGGCTGAAGTTAGAATTCGAAAAGGGTGATAAGGTGGAAGTAGAAAAGGCGGTTGAAATTTTAATGGAAAAACTTCAGAGTAAAGGTTCACTTATCACCTTATCTGAAAAAGGAGTTTATATAAATTTCAAAAAGGAAAAACATCACATCCCGGCCCATTTAAGGGAAATTTCAGATGTATCTGGCGCAGGTGATACTGTTATAAGTATTGCAGCTCTTTGCGTGGCACTTAATCTTTCTCCTCAGGTAATAGCGGCTCTTTCTAACTTAGGTGGTGGACTCGTGTGCGAGCATATTGGCGTAGTTCCTATAGATAAGAATGACCTATTACAAGAAGCCAACAAGTTAAATATTACTCTATAAGCAAAATAACCCAAAAGCACCTGGGCTCATTAACTAATAATTTGGATGCTTATTAAAATCTACGATGTAATAAAATTACTTTGCATACACATTTTGGCTACTTTCCTTTTTTCGCTATTAAAAGTAGCTCTTGAAGCATTTGACCTTCATGATTTTAATCCACCGCTTATTAATGATAGCCTCAAAAGTGAATTTCCGGTAGCTTTTATTTTACTCACTATTTTAATTGTTCCTGTTATTGAAGAATTGTCTTTTCGACTATTCTTAAAACCGAACAACACGAATGTTGAACTAGGAATTGCAGCTTTCGTATCAATACTATTTATCTTCTTCATTGATATGAGGGCACATCTGTTATTTCTTCCTATTTATTTAAGGGTTTCTTTTGCTTATGTAATTTTATTGGTCACTTTTTACACATTTATTAAATTTTTCTTCCTCAATTATTCCAGGATTAAAGCACGTAGCATTTCGTTTCTAAAATCAAATTTTTCGTTAATCCTTTTCAATATCATTTTTGCAGCAATGCACTATAAGTCAGAATTGGGAACAGCATATATTTGGTTATATCCGGTCACACTTGGTTCATATTTTGTCGGAGGGTACATTTATTCAATATTAAGAATTAGGCATGGGCTCAAGTATGGAATACTATGTCATTCGATGTATAACTCTATACTACTTGGAAGCTCATTTTTATTTGAGGTATAGCTAATTCAAGATTTCAAATATAGGAGGGCAACCAGCTAAGTAAACAAACAAGGCTCAGGTAATTTAATAAAATTTGCTATTTAAGGCTGGCTTATTAAGTGAATAAAGTGCCTAAAAGCAAAATAACCCAAAAGCACCTGGGCTCTCGGGTTATTTCGTGTCTATAGTTGGCTTTATGTATACTAAGTAAAGGCTTCAGGGTTTATTTAACCAGCAACCCTCGATGGTTGAACAATGCTGGCGATGAAGCGCCAAATTGAAGGTTAATATTCGAATTGCTCTTCAAGTGTTCCCAGTTCTTCCAAATCAGCAACAATTTCTTCGTCCAGTGGAGTGTCTTTAATCACGTTATAATTCTCCCAGAATTCTTTGTTATAGCGCTCATCTTGATATTGTAAACCATATCTCCGCATCTTTTCTGTTCGCCCAATACGCTCATCAGGGTTGGTCTCAATGTTATTGATAAGTAATTCCTGCTGCAATTCAGTTTCAAACTTCAACTGGTCAGTATCTTCGTCATGCCAATTGATTCTTGACCTTAAGGTTATCAAGTTTAAATACATCTTACCCAAGTATTCTTTAAAATCAATTGTTTTTACATCCGAAACATACTTGCTAACCAGATCACCCTTCTTTCTAAGTATCTCATTGTTAAAAGTTCTTTCATACTCCATTCTCACAATGCTGTAGGATTCAACCTCCACAAAGAGTTTAATAAACATGGTGCCCCCATTGTCAGGCACCAAGAAATTACCAAGTGCTACATGCACCTGTTTGCCATTATACATAGTGGTTTTACCACGCTTAAAACTGTTGTAAAATACTTCCTGTTCTGGAAACTGCCGGTATCTTATGTTATTATGAAGTAGTAAATCTTCCAGTAAATTATATTGCTCAAAATAACGAGTGAACTTATTGCTATACCCCAGACTCTTACGAACTTCCATTAATGCAACCCGTTCATGCAGTCGGTTTTTATTGTTTGGCTCTTTATAATCCTCATCGTAAATTTTCACAGCAGCCTCTAGTAGTGAAAAGTATTTACCTCCTACTTTTTTAAGATCTCTGTAGAAACCATCCATAAGGAATGGTTCACTTGGAAAATTTTTGTCGATTTTAGAAATGGCCGCTGAAACAATATCTCCGCCAGTGAGAGAATCTCGGATAACAATTTCCTCCAAAACTTTAGAAGCCTTGTTCATTCTAAAAGTGACCGTATCGCTATTAGTGTAATTAGATATTTTAGATTGAATGTTAGAATAGCCCAACATTCTTATCACCATCATATGATCTTTATAAATGTATGGAATATGAAAATCGAATTTTCCTTCCGTATTAGAAACGGTACCAACTGATTTTCCATCGATACCGATAGATGCAAAAATTATGGGCTCTTCGGTTTCGGCATCAATCAGCCTTCCCGAGATAGTAATGGTCTTTTGTGAGTATGCACCCACAGACAGCACCATGAAGAAAAGTAAAAAATAAAGCCGCATATTACTATAAATGAGGTACTTAACACGAATTGTTAAAGATGACAACCAAACGACAGATTACCAATAATAGTTTGATTGAATAAACACAATAATATCATTGATGCAAGTTTTAACCCGGAAAACAGTCATTTTGAAGAGCATAACTGTATATCCAACTAGGCGGTTTCTAATTTATCTGATGGTATTCGTAAATTAGATAAAATTAAAGCATGAGCATATTCGAGCGCATACCGAAAATATATAAGACGGCATATTTCTTTATATGCGGCTGGTATGCTGTGAATTTTTTACTGAGTTCACTTATTGAATGGCAAGTTTTCAGACCATATAACACTTCCGTATTATGGAACGGACTTTACATGTTTGAGGCGCTGTGCATATTTATTGCATTGATATTTTTTTACTGTGAGTGGCTCTTTAGGCAAAAGGTTGTTTTTCAAATAACAGGGCATACGGCAGGCCTTTTCGTCTTTTTTATGGCCATGAGTTACATTTCCTACTATTTCGATTATTACCTGGATGGGCTTGTGTTCTTTGACGACTGGAAAGATTATATGCTTAATTTATTGAGTTGGGATGCCATGCGATTTTATGATCAGTATATTATTACTGTGGCTGTATTTTATATTATCAGATACTTTGAGCACGTTCAGAGAAAAGAACAGGAGAAGAGCCAGCTAGCTTTAAAAAATAAAGAAATGCAACTGGCATTGTTGAAATCGCAGATTAACCCTCACTTTTTATTTAACACTCTAAATTCCATCAGCACTTTAATATCCTCAAGTAAGGAAAAGGCAAGAAAAGTAATTACTCAGCTTTCCGATGTTTTTAGATATGCACTGGATTCGCATTCTGGAGTCATGGTAAAATTGGCCGATGAGCTGGATTTTATAGAGAATTATATTCGGATACAACAAGTAAGATTTGGTGAGAGATTGAAATACGAAACCGATATTGATGGACGTTGCTTAGGAATGGATGTGCCTCCCATGATATTACAACCATTGGTGGAGAATTCTGTTAAATATGGAATTGCACCGAAAGATGATGGTGGTACAATCACAGTACATGTAAAAAAGATTGTGGGGGGAGTTTACTTTGAAGTAAGTGATAATGGATTGGGCGTAAATGCCGCTAAAGTTTTAGATGGTAAATCTACCGGAGTAGGGCTAAAAAATTCTGATAGAAGGTTGAAGAGTATTTTTGGAAAAAGTGCAGGTCTTAAGGTAGAGCCACGGAAGGATGGTTACACTGTGAAGTTTACTATTCCGGTGCAAGAGGTATTTACATCTGAAAATCAAGAATCAGAATTAATCGAACATTAAAACCAACATAGATAAATGAAAATTGATTGTATTATAGTTGACGATGAAAAGCTCGCGCGTGAATTATTAATGGAATTTCTCGAGCCTCATCCGAATATTGAAGTGGTGGCGCAATGCTCAAATGGAAAAGATGCTGTGGAAAAAATTGAAACATTACAACCACAGCTAATATTTCTAGATGTTCAAATGCCGGGAATTGATGGTTTTGATGTTTTAGAATCCCTTGATCATAAACCATACGTAATATTTACTACAGCATATGATCAATACGCGATAAAGGCGTTTGATAAAAATGCCATTGACTATTTGCTCAAACCCTTGGATGAAGAGCGTTTCAATTTGGCCGTAAATAGAGCTTCAGAAAGAATTAAGGCAGATGAAAGTAATGTAGAGGAATTGATATCCAGCATCAGAGGCTCACTAGATAGCTCTGATGGTAAGTACTCAACACACCTTTTCGTTCAAAAATCAGAGAAACTCCTCAACCTGGAAGTAAAAGATATTTTGCACCTTGAAGCATCAGGCGACTACACAGTACTAACCACTAAAAATGATCAGTTTTTAAGCTCTTCGGGAATTGGGAAGTTGGAAGGCAAGCTTGATCCTGAGGTGTTTATAAGAATACACAGGAGCACCATAATTAATCTGAATTGCCTAAAGGAAATAGAGAAACATTTTAATGGTGGACTAATTGTTAAAATGCAAAATGGAAAAAGCTTTCCAGTGAGTAGAACCTACGCAAAGCAAATAAGAAAGAAAGTAGTTTAAAGGAGGCGAGCCTGGATAATTTTTATTTCTTCAGATGTGCAAGTCACTGCCGATGACATGTAATTCAGGATATATTTGATGATATCCGCATTCAGGTCAGAGGTATCGAGCCACTGAATATTTTTAAGAATTACCTGTTTGTCTTCCTCCAGGTTATCTTTCATACCCAGGTATTCGGGAAGAGAGTTTTCAATATAAAGCCTCAGAAATCGAATTTCCAAGTTGGTTTTATCCAAATCAACAGCTGAAGTTAGCATTTTCATGGCTTCTCTAATCGAGTTGATTTTTGTGATGGGATTCCAGCTATGTTTAGCAACTAATGCTTTTGCAGCTGCCTCATATGCTGCAATGGTTGGTGTTTCTTGTTGTAATACTGCTAGCTTGTTGTAAAAGGCATAACATTTTTCAAGGTCGAAATCAGTGTAGAATAGCTCCTCTCGTATCTCAGCAATAGTAGGTTTAACCTGACTGTATGATGGTGAGAGTGAGAATAAAAAACCAATAAGAATAAGAGCTCTGATCTTCATTTTAAAATATGCAGTAAGATGGAGAACGTTTTTGTATGAAAAAAGTTAATTCTCACATCAAAAATTTTTGCAATACTGTAAAATCTCCGTCTATAAAACATTTTTTTGCTGCCACCTTTTATTTATTAGATTTGCCGATTGTGGTTTAAACATAGTAACACATGCAAGCATTAAATGATTTTCTTGTCCTAATTGATAGTTTTATTGGTAGTGCCGTTTGGTTTCCGTACGCTCTTTTGGGTACTGGGGTGTTTTTTACTCTGTATTTAGGATTTCCGCAAATCAGATTTTTCAAGCATGCAGTACGTATTGTTAAAGGAAAATTTGATAGAGATGATCTACCTGGAGATACATCACACTTTCAGGCATTAGCTACAGCACTTTCAGGTACGGTGGGTACTGGTAACATTGCTGGTGTTGCTTTGGCATTGCATCTTGGCGGACCAGCTGCCTTATTTTGGATGCTTGTTACAGCGGCTGTAGGTATGTGTACCAAATTTGTAGAGGTTTCACTCTCACATAAGTACAGAGAAAAACTAGACGATGGCACCATGGCTGGTGGCCCCATGTACTACATGAAAAATGCCAAATTCATGTTTAATGGCAAGCAAGTTAACTTAAAGTGGTTAGCTGCTATTTTTGCCTTTGCAACTGTTTTATCATCATTCGGAACGGGTAGTTTGCCACAGATCAATAGTATTTCTAGTTCGTTGTTAGCGACATTTGGTATAGATCAGATTTTATCTGGAGCTGTTTTAGCAGTTTTATTAGGCTTAGTAATTATTGGAGGTATTAAAAGAATTGCTGCTGTTACTTCTAAGCTGGTGCCGGCTATGGCAATCATTTATTTTATTGGTGCCTTTGCGGTTATTCTGGCCAATCTTGAAAACATAGTTCCTTCATTTTTATCGATTGTTTCAGATATTTTCACGGGTTCTGCAGCAGCAGGAGGATTTATAGGCGCGAATTTGGCCTTTGCATTTAATAAGGGTGTCGGTAGGGGATTATTCTCTAACGAGGCAGGTCAGGGTTCTGCACCTATTGCTCACGCATCAGCGAAAGCAAATGAGCCATTATCAGAAGGTATGGTGGCCATATTGGAGCCATTTATTGACACTATTGTAATTTGTACCATTACAGGATTGGTGCTTCTTTCATCTGGCGCATGGAATGAAAAACACCAAAATCAGTTCGACTTTATTGATATTGAAATTTTAACCAATCAGTATAGAGAGTCGAATGAAGAGGACCTTAAAAAAATCTATAATCACCTGAACGGAAACTCAGCAGAAAAGCAATTCAATGGAGAATTGATTGTTGAAAACGGTGTCATTATGAATAATGATATTACATTCTTACATGCACGATCTTTCGCGGATGATGTTCTCGTTTATAAAAATGAAGGTCTTTTAGAAGAGGAGTTATTTACTGGTACGGTGAATATTAGCAATGGAAAAGTGGCAGATGAGAAATCATTGAAATTTATTGGTAAGTCTTTGGTGCACTCAGCACCTTTAACAGCTATCGCATTTAAGCGAGGCTTCTTTGGTGATTATGGGCAGTACATTGTTTCTATTGGCCTATTATTATTTGCATTTAGTACAGCCATTAGCTGGTCGTATTATGGAGATAGGGCTATGACATTTTTGTTTGGCACAAAGTCAGTGATCTATTACAGAATTGTTTATGTGATTGCCTTCTTCTTTGCCTCCTTTGCTGATACCACCATTATCTGGACTTTGTCAGGTATTACCATCGCGTTGATGACATTGCCTAACCTTGTTGGTATTATATGGTTAAGAAAAGATATGAAAAAGACCATTCGAGAGTATGGTGATTTCTTTGAGAAAAACTTCCCAGGTGTGGATCACCCGAAATTCAAATAGAAATATTGCAAAAAAGCCCTTCAATGAAGGGCTTTTTTTATGGCCTAAATTTTACAACAACTTTAACATTTCCGGTTTCAGGAACTCCATCATTTGTTGATGGTTCCCAAGCAGGGCCTTCCTTAACCAGTCGTAAGGCCTCATTGTTATGCCATTCGGTCAATCCTCTTTTTATTTGATAATTATCTAGTGAACCATCCTCTTTTACATCAAAGGTTACAATGACTTTACCTGCTTCAACTTCTTTATCATCTGGATAGTTAATATTTTCAGTCAGGTACTTTTTATAAGCATTCATTCCAATAACCGGCTGAGCAAACTTGTAAATCCCACCTAAATTATCTGTGTTACTGCGTGTAACCACTACTTCACTTAGCTGCTGTACATCTGCTTGCATTCGAATGTTTAATTCAGTTTTTGAACCCAGGGAAACCTCTTCTGAAGCCAGACCAATAAAACTATAGACAAGAGTATTTTTATCAGAAGGATTAACATCTATTTTGTAATTACCTTCCAAATCTGTTACTGTTCCATTTGTAGTTCCTTTTAATACTACATTTACTCCTGGTAGAGGAGAGCCGTCCTCAGCAGATGTAACTTTACCTTTTACTGTGGCAGTATATGAATTGATATCGTTTATTGCACTGGGTGAAGCTGCTTCCAACTTCGATTTTTTGGCTGTATTTCTTCTACTAACATCAGTACTTTGAATAGGTTCTGAGCTTATTTTTTTAGCCGCAGTTTCACGACTTTCTTCGCTACGCACTTCACTTTTAACTACTTCTTCAGCTATTTCTTCATCTGCCATAAATGAATCAAAATCTTCTTCCGGCTCATAGGCAAGGGCTTCAGCAGCACTTGCACCACTACCCGCAATAGACTCTTCGTTATTGGTTGGTATTTCCTCAGCTACTTCTGCCTGTGGCAGAGCAATTTTTTCCGGTTTTTGCGAAGGTTGAGGTTTGTTTTGTGCTATGGCAGGAATATCTTCCACTCTTTGTTTTTCTTCTACTGAATCTATCGCTAGTGAAGAAGCTTCTTCCAATTTCGATTCATTTACTTCATTATCTGCGACATTTAGAGGTTTCAAGCTTTCACTTTGAGCTAGATCCCAAATGAGATAACTGCTCAAGGCAAGAATTAAAATGGAAGCCGCTATTTTAATCCAAAAAAACTGATTGTCATTTTTTTCCTCAGCAATCCTTTTCTCTAATTGAGAATTTAACTGGTTTAAATCATTTGCAATATCACCGGAATAATTTTCAAAACCTTCCATCGCTTCACTATCAAAATCAGAATTTAGCATCAATCGCTCCACCTGATAGGCTTCGGATTCTGATAGTTTCCCTCCATGATATTTTTCAATCAATTCAGGTGTTAATTTATCAATATGGTGTTCTGACTTACTCACTTTGATTCTCCATACATATTTTCAAGTTCCGCTTACCATTCTGAATGTAGCTTTTAATTTTCTTCATTTCAAACCCTGTTTTTTCAGCAATGGTTTGATAAGGCTTTTTCTTCAAGAAGAACAATTCAACACAAGTTTTTTGCGCATCTTGAAGTTGAGCAATACATTTTTCCAATTTAACGAGGTTGTCTTCCAAATCCTCTTCATCCTTATGATGCAATTGATAGTCAGATTCCATAATTATTGAATTATCAATATCAACATTCGTTTTGTTGGATCTCAATTTCATCAGACAATGATTCTTTGCTAGCACATACAACCAGCTTTTAAAGTTTTGGATATCATGCTTCTTAACAGCATCAATCAACTTCTCAAATATCTGCATGACTGCATCCTGGCTCTCCTCCTTATTTTTTAAATACTTCAGGCATAATCCATAAACCAAATGCATATACGGTTTATAGAGCTCGCCAAGTAATTTCAAATCACCTGATTCTTTGTATTTCGATATGAGTTGATGCTCGTTGATAAGACCGATTTTATTCTAAACTAAAAATTTTTTCACTCCCATTTATGGAATATTCAAAAGTGCTGCATCTCAATAGAAATGTTTCACAAAAATATGATAGCCATGAAAACGAAATTAATTTATGTAGTACTGTTGATAAGCCTTTTTTCTATTCAGGCTATCAGCCAAATTAAAGTGTCCGGTAAAGTAACGTCAGCTGAAGATGGATCAGCATTTGCTGGAATTAATATCTTGCTAAAAGGCACTAGTACTGGTACTGTTTCAGACGTCAACGGTGATTACTCCATTGAAGTACCTAATTCTAAATCGGTACTGGTATTTAGTTTTATTGGCCTTGTTACAGAGGAAATAAAAGTAGGTAGCAAGACTATTATTAATGTGCAGATGAGCCCGGATACTCAACAATTGAGTGAAGTAGTAGTGAGTGGTAAGGGCAGAACATCTAAAAAAGAGCATAAAGCCGCTACAATGGATTATGCAGAAGAAATATCTATGTCAGGTGCGGCTTACAGACACCATCAGCCAGTTCAAGTTTATCAGGAAACAAACACCGAAGAGTATGCCGAAATATCGGAAAACGGATTTAAAAATCCTTTTCAAGATCCAATTTCAACATTTTCTATTGATGTGGATGCTGCATCATATAGTAATGTGAGAAGGTTTTTGAACCTGGGCCAGATGCCACCGAAAGATGCAGTTAGAATTGAAGAAATGATCAATTACTTTGATTACGATTATGAACAACCTAAAAATAGCGATCCATTTGCGATCAATACAGAAGTAGCCCCTTCTCCATGGAACAAAGATCACAAGCTTGTGCACATCGGATTACAAGGAAAAGATATAAGCATGGATAATTTACCTCCATCAAACCTGGTTTTCCTTTTGGATGTTTCAGGTTCTATGAGTGCTCAAAATAAATTACCATTATTAAAGTCTGCCTTTAAAATGTTGATTGATAAGTTAAGACCAGAAGATAAAGTAGCTATTGTGGTATATGCAGGTGCTGCTGGTGAAGTATTACCTTCTACAAGTGCTTCTGAGAAGGATAAAATATTAGATGCCTTAGATCAATTAAATGCTGGTGGCTCTACTGCTGGTGGAGCAGGAATTGAATTGGCCTATAAGATTGCTCAAAAGAACTTTATTAAGGATGGGAATAACAGAATTATCCTCGCCACAGATGGAGACTTCAATGTAGGTGCATCAAGCGATAAGGCAATGGAAGAATTGATCGAAGAGAAAAGAGATGCCGGAGTTTTTTTGACTGTTCTAGGTTTTGGAATGGGCAACTATAAAGATTCTAAAATGGAAATTTTGGCTGACAAGGGTAATGGAAACTATGCTTACATCGATAATATTTTAGAGGCCAAAAAAGTATTGGTGAATGAGTTTGGAGGAACACTTTTCACCATTGCCAAGGATGTCAAAATCCAGGTAGAATTTAACCCTGCCAAAGTGCAAGCTTACAGATTAGTGGGTTATGAAAACAGATTATTAGCACCTGAAGATTTTAATAACGATAAAAAAGATGCTGGTGAATTAGGAGCGGGACATACTGTGACTGCTTTATATGAAATAATTCCGGTAGGAGTAAAAAGCCAGTTTGTGGTAGATGATTTAAAATACCAGAAAACACAAATTACTGAAGGCGCAAAAAACTCTTCGGAATTGATGACTGTGAAGCTCAGATACAAAAAGCCAGATGGTGATACGAGTAAACTGATTGTTAAAACCATTAATGATGATAAGAAGTCGATGGATGATACTTCGGATAATTTCAGATGGTCAGCAGCCGTTGCAGCTTTTGGAATGCAATTAAGAGATTCTGATTTTAAAGGAGACTTGAATTATCTGGATATCATGAACTTGGCAAAATCAGCTCGTGGAAAAGACGAAGAAGGGTATAGGGCTGAGTTCATTAGAATGGTAGAGTCTTGTAAATTACTTGCTCGCAATTAGACAAACCATCAGGTAATAAAGAGAATGATGCATCCTGTATACAAGAGCAAAGTTTTTATAACTTTGCTCTTTGTTTTTTAAATCATGAATAGAAAATTTACAAACCTCATACGCTACTTCATGGATGAGTGGATTCCCCCTGCTATACGTGACTCCAAATGGTTCATGTATCCATTTTATTGGTATGCCTATAAAGGGAAAAACCTAAAAAGCGTAATGGATTTTAAATCCAATGCCTATAAAATGAGTAAAGAAGAATTTAGCGATTTTTATACTAAGAGGGATACAAGGTTTTCTAATAGCCGGCCTACTGATCTTTCTCAAAAATGTATCGATTTCATGTTTGATCAAATTGGTAATACAGATCAATCACTTCTTGACGTTGGCTGCGGATCAGGTTATTTTCTAGAACAGGCAGCAAAAAAGGGGTTTGCTACAACAGGATGTGATGTTATAAAAGGTCTTAAATATGAACATAGTAATTATGTTCAAGCAAACGTAGAAAGCCTGCCTCTAGATGATAATTCATTTGATATCGTTACTTGCTCTCATACTTTAGAACATGTAATCGACTTTGAAACATCTATAAACGAATTGAAAAGAGTAGCTAAAAAACTGCTCATAGTAGTAGTGCCATGCCAGCGCTCATTTTATTATACTTTGGATGAGCATGTTCGCTTTTTCCCTTATAAAGGTGCATTGGAGCAGGCTATGAAAATGCAAAATTTTAAGTGTGAAAAAATTTGGGGCGACTTAGTTTTTATTGGCAAAATAGAGAATAACTAACTCAGTTAAATGGATATTCAAATTTCCATAATTGTATCAGTTTATAATGAAGAGGAGGTATTAAATGCCTTTCATAAAGAGGCAAGTTCTGTTCTTAACAAATTGGGAAAAAGCTACGAATTGATATTTGTAAATGATGGATCAGTTGATAGCAGTCGAGAGCTTTTATCAGAAATAGCCAAAGCTGATAAAAATACTAAAGTCATCAATTTTTCAAGAAATTATGGGCATGAAGCGGCTATGTTGGCGGGGCTAGATCACAGCAAAGGTAATTGTGTGATTTGTATGGATGCAGACTTGCAGCACCCACCAGCTGTAATTCCTCAAATGGTTGAAAAGTATGAAAGTGGCGTTGATATTTTAACAATGGTAAGGACTAAAAATCCAGATAGTGGTTTCTTTAAATCAATAACCTCCAAACTATTTTATTCCATTCTTAACAGGATTTCTGGTCAGAAATTCGACATAAATGCCTCAGATTTTTTCTTGGTATCCAAAAGAGTTGCGAAAATACTTAGAACTGAGTTTAGAGAACAGTCGAGGTTTTTAAGGGGGTTTATTCAGATTGTTGGCTTTAACAGGGGGTATTTAGAATATGAGGCAAATCAGCGATTAGCTGGCGAAAGTAAATACTCTATCCGAAATCTTTTCAAATATTCATTTAATGTAATGCTTACATTCTCCAACTTGCCTTTAAGACTAGGAGTTTCGTTGGGTATTTTAGTTGGCTTGTTTGGTTTATTCATTGCAGTTTGGGAGATTATTATGAAGTTCAAAGGTTTAACTCCTCCTGGCTATACAACCATTGTCGTTCTTATTAGCTTTTTGTTTGCTATGATGTTTGTTCTTATAGGCGTGATAGGTGAATATATTGCTGTTCTTTTCAAGGAAGTAAAAGCGAGGCCCATCTATATTATCGAGGAAATTTTAAATGAAGATAGTTAATCAAACCCTTAGTATTTTTCAGAATAAAATAGTGCTTTATGCACTATTTATCATTTTTGGCTTGGCTTGGTTGTTTACTTTCCATAACAGGTATATTGAAGCTGATGAATGCATCTTAGGCGAGTATAGTTATTCATTTCTTCATGAAGGTTTCGTAAGAGTAAAATCAATTCCAGCCATTCAGGATTGGGATGTAAGGCTATTTCCTCACCATCGTTTTTTTACATGGTTCGGTGCAGCAGTTATTGGAATATTTGGCTGGTCAATCACTTGGCTAAAGGTATCTATTTTACCATGGTATGGCTTATTTTTTGTTTTACTACATCAGTACTTCAGATTGAACAACCTATCTAAAAGCCAATTTATACTAGCCGCATTATTCGTATTTACAACGCCTATAATTTTGCTCAAATCCTATTCATTCAGACCGGATGTTATACTAATGACTGAGGGAATGGGTCTTTTGTATTTTATTTCGAAATACAAAAACGAAAAACAGGTAAAAGATCTGGTATTCGCAGGTGCGTTTGCCGGATTAGGTTTTCTAACTCATTTGAACGGAGCAGCGTTCTGTATTGCAGGCTTCTTATTTCTTCTGATTCGAAAAGAATTTAAAGCATTAATCCCTTATACCCTTGCTGGAGCTGTAGTGGGTGGAATTTATTTTATCGAGTTATTACCAGATAATAATTTCCAAAAATTTATTGATCAGCTAACCAATTGGCCTACTGTTAATCATGGTGAGAATTTTATGGGATCAGGGCCAATTTCGCTTGTCATGGGAAGAGTACAAAAACTTCTTTCAGAACATCAACGGTTTTTTTGGGGTGATCGAGTGATGGGCTTTTCAATAGTATTTTTCTTAACTCTAATACTGAGTTTTAAGAAATTAAAACAAAACCATTCAGACTTGCTTTTATTTATGCTGGTTTTGGTATTGTCTTTAAACATGTTCGGAAGCCACATTGCAGAACGTTATTTACTCTTCTATTACGGACCGATGGCAATCATTACTAGTTTGGGTATTTTTTATGTAGCTGAGGATACAAAGTGGAAACAAGTCCTTGTCTCGTTATCTGTTTTGCTTCATTTTGTATTTAGTGTTATGATGATTGGCAAAATAGTAGACAGAAGTGAGCCAATTGCTGAAAATAACGAGGAGATTCTATCTCACATAAAAGATGATGGTAAGATACTAGTGCCTTACGAAATGATCTATAATGAATTTCCATCTAGAGATCTTTATGTATATAAAACCTATGAATATCTTCAGGAAAGCATGCCTGATAAAAAGATGAGTCAATTACAATTGTTTGAGAAGGCAAGTGAATTGGGCATGGATTATATTGTGATCAATAGAAATTTAGCAAATGATAAAGGAAGGTGGTTTTATAACTGGAAAATTGAGGAGAACTCCTATTATGAGGAGTATCATCAGGATGATAAATCTTTAATTCTCAAGAAGATTTAACACCAAACACCTTTTTCACCCTTTTTCTAAGCCTCGCCAATTTTCGATCAACTTTATCATACCAAATAGCGAACTTGTACCATTTGGAATCTATCAGATCATCAAGAATTGGCTGAATGCCTTTGTCACTCTTTCTTAAATAAGCCCATTCATAGCCAAAATCAAATCCTGTCATGCCAGCCTTCTGAGGGTTGGCATCAATTACATAAATGTCAGAGTCCTTCTGAATGAAGTTTCTAATTTGAGGGTCACCATGAATGAACCCATACTGATGAATGGACTCAAGTGTGTCAATCACCTTTTTGTAAGTTTCAGGCTGGTTCAGGCACGATCTGCCATCAACAAACTGATACAAAAGCCATGAATCGACCACCATTCCAAAAGACCTTTTTTCAGCAGCTAAAATAGGGTTAGTAGTTTTAACACCTATATTCTTAAGAATCATCATAGATTTGAGATTCTTTTGAGCTTCCCCTTTTCTGAATAATGTTAAAAATCTAATCCAAAATCGAGAATTCTTTTCTTTCGGAATTTTTAAAACAAAATCATTGTCAGAAACTTTTATCCGCTTTACCTCGCTTCTTTGGTTATCCTTAAGCACTTCACAGGTCTCAAATTTTGAATCCTGGACAGTATGAAACAACTCCTTGGCATCTTCAACACCTACATCTGGAGCACTAATTAATGTCCAATTCTTATACTTTAACCTGTTCAGTTGCTTCAAGTTATTATGGGTCAATCTTCCAATGTCAAATAAGAGACATAAATCGCTAAGGTGAAATATTAAATTAAAAAATGATAGACACTTTGCCCGTCAGAACGTTAATAGGTTAAAAAAAGTGAGGTTCACCTCATTAATCAGTCCATTATTATTATTTTTGATCCCTAATGTCCGATTCACAACGTCAAAATTACTCGCATAAGGAAAAGCAAGAAGTCTTTGATCAAGAGTTCATGCCTCATATTAATGCGATGTATAATTTTGCATTTCGCCTAACCTTTGATGAAGATGATGCTAAAGACTTGGTACAAGATACTTATCTGAAGGCATACAGATTTATCAACTCTTTTGAGAAGGGTACTAATGCAAAGGCTTGGCTTTTCAGAATAATGAAAAATAGTTTCATTAACGACTTCAGAAAGAAAAGTAAAGAGCCTGCTAAGGTAGATTATCAAGAGGTGGAAACTTTTTATAACTCAGACGATGTTGATAAAGCTATAACCTCAGATTTGAGAGTAGAGGCGGTGCAAGATATGATGGGAGATGAAATCTCCAATGCACTAAATTCACTTGATGTTGACTTTAGGACGGTAATTATTTTATGTGACTTAGAAGGTTTTAAATACGATGAGATGGCAAAAATTCTTGATATTCCCATTGGTACGGTTAGATCAAGATTGCACAGGGCACGAAACCTTCTCAAAGAAAAATTAAGAGATTACGCTAACAAAATGGGATTCAAAAATTAATACATATGGATTCAAACCCTACCGAAAAGAGCAGCACTAACCAGCCAGATCACAGTGAGTGTATGAAGCTTCTCCAGCTTGTGCTTGATGACGAAGCTACACCTACTGAAAGGGAAGTTTTTGAAAAACATGTATGTAATTGCATGCCATACTTTGAAATTTATCAGGTTGACAAAGCAATTAAATCATTAGTGAAGAAGACATGCTGTGGCAAAGACATGCCTACTGATTTAGCTAATGAAATACGTGCAAAACTTTTTCAAAAAGCAGACTAATAGTGCGAAAAGGAAAAGCAATAATCTTCTCTGCACCCTCTGGTTCAGGGAAAACTACGATTGTACGCCACCTGGTTAAAGTAATTCCTAGCTTGGGCTTCTCTATTTCTGCCTGCACACGCGACAAACGCGGTAGAAATGAAGAAAACGGGAAAGATTATTATTTCCTTACCCCTGAAGAATTCAAAAACAAAATTGATAACGATGAATTTGTGGAATGGGAAGAGGTATATGCCGGTAATTTTTACGGAACACTAAAATCTGAGGTTCAAAGAATTTGGGATTCCGGCAAGGATGTAATTTTTGATGTTGATGTTAAAGGAGGACTACACCTAAAAGAGTATTTTGGGGATTCTGCACTGGCTATTTTTGTGAAAGTGCCATCAATGGAAGTTTTAAAAGAACGGTTAACAGATCGTAAAACTGAAACGGAAGACAGTCTTTCCAGAAGAATTTTCAAAGCAAAATTTGAAATGACTTTCGAAGATAAATTCGATGTTTCCTTAGTGAACGAAGACTTGGATGAATCTCTTTTGAAGGCAGAAAAATTAGTTGGCGATTTTTTAAATAAATGAGTGCAATTAGAAGCTGCATAGTATTCTTTTTTCTTCTCACATCAATTCTTGGTAAAGCTCAAAAAACTGTTAATCTGGGCTTTCACTTCAACTATTTTGCCGCATCGCCTGCCTTCAAAGAAAACATCACAAGAAACCCTTTAGGCACCTCATTAACTCTAATGCTCGATAAATCAGACCGGCTGAAATATGGAGTTGAAGTGGGTTTTGGTTTGTATTCCGGTAAAAAGTACTATTATGAAACAGTGGCAGAGGGGTTTCCTGACAATTATGAATACTTGTACGAAGAGAATGGATTTCTCCAATGTTTATTAACCATTCGCTACCAAATACTTCAATCCAAAAAACTAACTCCTTTTATTGATGTTAAAGGGGGTACCAGTACATTCTTTAGCGTCATAAGATCTATGCAGGTGTCAGAAGTATATGAAGATAAATTCCGTTTCCATGACACAACGTTTAATCTGGGTGCAGGTTTAGGAGTAAGTTGTGACGTAGGGAAAATCTTTAAAAATGAAGATTGGAGAAGAAGACTGTATTTTGAGCTATCATCCAATTACATTTATGGAGGAAAGGCTGGTTATAGAAACTCGGTGAGAGGCGAAATAGTAGATAGTTATGAGGCAGGCAACAGATATTCAAGCACATCTACCGTTCAAATTAAGTCTGGATTTTTATTAGCATTTTAGAGTAATGGAAGTAGGATTGTTTTTTGGAAGTTTTAACCCAATTCACATAGGCCATTTAATTGTGGCTAATATAATGGTAGAGAATACTTCTATTTCTCAAGTTTGGTTTATTATATCTCCTCAAAATCCGTTTAAGAAAAGGGCTTCATTACTCCATGAGTTTGACAGATATGATCTTGTGAATGCAGCAATTCACGATAATTACAATCTTAAAGCCAGTGACGTTGAGTTTAACATGCCTAAGCCCAGCTATACAATAGATACTCTTACCTATCTTTCCGAAGCCCATCCTGATAAAAAGTTTAAATTAATTATTGGTGAGGACAATCTTAAAAGCTTCCCTAAGTGGAAAAATTCTGACCAAATATTGGAGTATTACAGTTTATTAGTTTATCCCAGACCCAACGCGCAACCTTCTGATCTCGTTGAGCATCCTAAAGTTCAGATGATTGAGGCACCGATGATCGACATTTCGGCTACGTTTATCAGAAACAGTATTAAAAATGGAAAATCAATCAAGTATTTAGTGCCTGAACCAGTAGAAGACTTAATCAGAGGAAAGAAATTGTATCAATGAATTTAATTCGATCAGGCTTTTTTTTAGCGGCTTTATTCTTAGGGTTATCATCCCAACTAACAGCACAAGGGGTTAAAGGAACTATCAAAGATGACAAAGGTGAGCTTTTAGCGTTCGCCACTATATACATCAAAGAATTAGGTACAGGTACTACTTCCAATGCCGATGGCTATTTTGAAATAAGAACACCTAAGGGTGAATATTCTTTGTTATTTCAATATATAGGGTATGAATCACTAGCCAAAAAGGTTACTGTAAATCAGGATTTTGTAACTGTTAACCCGGTACTAAAAACGCAGGTGGTTGTACTTAGTGATGTTATTGTTAGAGCAGGTAAGGAAGACCCAGCTTATACCATTATGCGTAAAGCCATTTCAAAAAGTAAATACCATTTACAACAAGTAGATAGATATACCTGCAAAGTGTATATGAAAGGTACTGGCGAGTTAACGGATACTCCATTTTTATTACGTAAGACTTTGGAAAAAGAAGGGGTTGAGGAAGGCAAGCTTTTCATTTCTGAGTCAGTAAGTGAGGTGGAATATATAAGACCAAATACCTATAATGAAAATGTAATATCTATTAGAAGTAGTGGCGATGATCAAAATGCTAACCCCAATGCTTACGTGAATGGCTCCTTTTATGAGCCAGAAGTTGGGGGAGGAGTTTCACCATTAAGTCCACGAGCTTTTTCCTATTATAAGTTTGAGTATTTAGGTACTTATAAAGATAGAGGGTATGAAGTAAGTAAAATTAAAGTGACTCCAAGATCGATAGGTGACAATGTTTTTCAAGGTGAAATTGAAATTGTTGAGGATTACTGGAGTATTTATAGTACCGATTTAAAAACCTCCAAAATGGGTATCAACTTTCATATTAAGCAATTTTATGAGCCAATTGAAGAAGGTGTATGGCTACCTGTAACGCACGATTTTTCAGTAGATGGCAAAGTCTTTGGTTTTGGTTTTGAAGGTAAATATCTAGCCACAGTGAGCGATTATGATGTTACCGTAAATCCGGAACTGGTCACAGAGTTTGAAGTAGTGGATGAAACAATCTATAAAGAAGAAGCTAAGGAAATCGAGAAGGAATCTGAAGGTCTGAAGAATAAGGAAATCGAGGAAGCATTAGTTTCGGGAAAAGAGGTGACCAGAAAGCAATTAAGAAAACTAATGCGCGAGTATGAGAAAAATGAATTAGAGGAGGCCGATCAGGAGAATATTGAATCGATAAGAACATTTGATTATGATTCTGCAGCCTATACCAATGATTCTATTTATTGGTCTCAGATAAGGCCCGTTCCGTTATCCACCAAAGAATTAGAAGGCTATGCCAATATGGATAGCTTAGCGGAAATTGAAAGTAAGAAAAAAGCTGGAGACACATTATCAACGAAAAATAAAGAGAGTTTTAAATTGTACCATGCACTAACCGGAGCTTCTTACAAAGTGGGAGAAAAGGCCTATTTCTATATTAATAGCATGAATAGCAATTTCAACACAGTGGATGGGTATGATATTGTCACAGGTGTGGGTTTTAGAAAAACTTTTGAGAATGAAGGATGGTTGCGTTTATCTCATGAAAGCAGATATACATTTGAGCGAACCGCTTACAACGGTAACCTGGAGGCTCGCTACGATTTCGGAGAGAAATACAGAAGAACTTCATTGGTTGGTTTCGGAGGCCGATACGTTCGTCAATTTAATTCTGATGAACCGATTAGTCCTTTTATCAATTCCATAACTACCTTGTTTATGGAGCATAACTACATGAAGTTATATGAACGAGATTATTTAGGTTTTCTAATTGGCAAGCAATTGAATGATAACCTGAAAGTTTCCATTAGTGCAACATATAATGAAAGAAGACAGCTTTTTAATACAAGCACAATGACATGGATAGATCGCACGCACCGTGAGTATACGCCAAATGCACCCGTAGCTATTGAATTATTAGATACATCTTTCCCTGACCATCAGGCTGTGATTAGCGAAACAAAGATTGAATATGAACCATGGATAAAGTACCGCCTTTATAATGGTAAGAGATACAGGTCAGGAAATAATAACCCTAAATTTTCATTACTCTATCGCAAAGGTTTAGATGATATTTTAGATAGTGATGTTGACTTTGATCAATTGGAGCTAGGCTACCGCCAAACTTTTAAAATAGGTGTAAGGGCTTTGGGCGATGTAGCAATAAAAGCAGGAACATTTTTGAATGATGATAAAATGTTCTTCATGGACTACAAGCATTTCATGGGTAATAGAACGCCAATTACTACAGCTGATCCTGTTGGCACATTTAGAATGCTGCCCTATTATACATTCAGTACCAATCAGGAATACTTAACCGGTAGCTTTCATTACCAAATGCGTAAATTTTTGGTAACCAGAATTCCTATTACCAGAATTATGGGTATTCGTGAAAGTTTCTTTGTAAATCATTTAGCTACTGATAACTCCATGAATTACACTGAGTTGGGCTATGGTATTAATTATATTCTAAGATTTTTGAGAGTTGAGGCTGTAACAAATTGGATTGATGGAGAGTATCAAAACTTTGAAGTACGAATAGGAATTGCCGCTAACCTTGACGAAATGTTTTAACTAAATTATAAATTGAAACCAGCACCCATGCTGATTCAAGAATTATAAAAGGCCAGTAGTTTAGCATGATTGACGCTACGCATGCGAGGCCTGCCCCAAAAAGATTTAAAAATAAATAAACCGAACCATCTGAATGGATTCGGTTTAAAGAATGTAATAAGTAGGCCAATAAAATTAAAAATACTCCAAAAGCGCCTACCCAGTCTATAAACGTCATGCTTATACGTGCATAATTTCTGCTTCTTTTTTGTCAAGAATGTCGTCTACCTTTTTAGTAAATTCATCGGTTAGCGACTGCACATTATCTTCCGCACGTTTAATTTCATCTTCAGAGGCACCTTCTTTCTGAAGCTTTTTAAGTTCATCATTAATTTCTTTTCGTGAGTTTCTGATACTCACTTTGGCTTGCTCTCCTTCTGCTTTTGCTTGTTTAACCAATCCAGTTCTTCTTTCTTCGGTTAATTGAGGGATATTGATGATAATCTGTTCACCATCATTCTGAGGATTCAGTCCAAGGTTACTGTTGATTATACCTTTTTCAATTTCCGGAATTACACTCTTTTCCCATGGTTTAATAAATAGTGTTCTTGCGTCAGGAGCTGTAACCGATGCTACCTGATTTATTGGTGTTGGTGTTCCGTAATATTCTACCATTACACTATCGATCATGGCAGGGCTTGCTTTACCTGCTCTAATTTTACCTAATTCGTTTGTGAGGTGTTTAATGGCCTTATTCATCATTTCCTTACACTCGTCAAGGTACATTTTAATTTCTTCCATAGTTTATAAACGGGTTTATTAGGTTAATTTATTAATGTGCCAGCACTCTCACCTTCTAAAATATGCATAAGGTTGCCTGGCTTGTTCATATCAAATACTATAATCGGCAAATTATTCTCCTGACATAACGTAAAAGCTGTCATGTCCATAATATTTAAGTTTTTTTCATATGCCTCCTGGAAGGATAATTCTGAATATCTGGTTGCAGTAGGATCCTTTTCAGGGTCTGCCGTATAAACACCATCTACCCTAGTTCCTTTTAAAACCACATCTGCCTGAATTTCGATAGCTCGTAAACTAGCAGTTGAGTCTGTTGTGAAATATGGATTACCAATGCCCGCTCCAAAAATTACAATACGTCCTTTTTCTAAATGCCTGATGGCTCTTCTTCTTATAAATGGCTCACACACTTGCTCCATTTTAATGCCCGACATCAATCGTGTATACATTCCTGCAGATTCTAAAGCACTTTGCAATGCCATGCCGTTTATTACGGTGGCTAGCATGCCCATATAGTCGCCCTGTACTCTTTCAATGCCTGATGCTTCAGCTTGCACACCTCTGTAAATATTACCACCACCAATTACTATAGCTACTTCAACTCCCTGGTCCTGCACTGCCTTAATTTCTTCAGCGTATTGATTCAATCGCTTTGGGTCTATTCCATATTGGCCTTCGCCCATTAAAGATTCGCCACTGAGTTTGAGTAATATTCGTTTATATTTCATGTATTGATGATGTATTAAAATTTAGCAAATATAGTATGCTTCATTCAAACTTGATGATCAAAACTGAACAAGTACCTGATTTTTTTCTACGCTGTCACCTTTAGCTACTTTAATTGCCTTAATAACTCCGTCTCCCGGTGATTTTAATACGTTTTCCATCTTCATGGCTTCCAAAATCATAATGGAATCACCTTTCTTAACTTCATCACCTTCTTTCACATCTATTTCTAGGATCAGGCCAGGCATAGGTGCTTTTATCTCGTTAATCTGTGCATCGGCCAAATTATCTAAGCCAAGTTTTTCTAGCAGGAGATCTAATTTATCCTGTAATGCAACTTCAATTTTTTTTCCGTTTAGCTTTATTAAAACAACTTTCTCTTTTTTATCAACTGAAAGTATTTCGGCCCGGTAAGCCGTATCGTCTTTAATAATGTGAAACAGACGTTGATCAATTTTTGCAATATCCCATTCAAATGATTGATCGTCTACGATAATCTTATCCTTGGTAATATCTACCTCGTAATTCTTATCAGAAATGCTCGCTTTGTACATAGTAAAATATTAATACCTCCAAATATAAAATTTTAAGGCAACCTACCTGTCGCATCGTTAGAAATAATCCCTTTACCATGGGGTATCTATCATTATTCGTCTACCTTTGCACCATCAAGGGGTGCCTGTAAGGGCTGAGATTATACCCATAGTTCCTATGATTCAACGGAACTGAACCTGATCCAGGTAATGCTGGCGTAGGGAGGTATGTTAAATTGTTTAAGGGAATTCCCCTCTCCCTTAGTTGTTTAACTTTTAATAATTTTTAAAATGAGAATTTTAATCTCTTCATTTATGGTGTTATGCACCATTACATTGAGCTATGGTCAATACGACCTAACAATTAAAGTGCTAGATGATTCAACTGATGATCCATTACCAAATGCAACTCTGGTGTTGGGAGATATCATTGGCGCTTCC
This sequence comes from Fulvivirga lutea, assembly GCF_017068455.1. NCBI lineage: Bacteria > Pseudomonadati > Bacteroidota > Cytophagia > Cytophagales > Fulvivirgaceae > Fulvivirga > Fulvivirga lutea. Next base: position 309,419 of record NZ_CP070608.1, on the reverse strand, counting down.
AACTTAAATGGCGAATTTACTTTTACAGATTTGCCCAAAGGCTTTTATCCTTTAAGGGTATCCTATGTTGGTTATTCAGGTATTGAGAAGTCTATACGTATTCCAGATACAAAGCAACTTAGCATTAAATTGGAATCAGAGGCATTTCTTACTGATGAGGTGGTAGTGTCATCCACCAGGGCTTCTGAAGATACTCCCATGACATATACTTCTGTAGATAAAGAAAGTATTGAAAGCTTGAACCTTGGACAGGATTTACCCTTCATACTCAATTTCACGCCTTCACTTGTAACGACTTCCGATGCCGGAGCAGGAATCGGTTACACGGGGTTACGAATAAGAGGTTCCGATGCTACCAGAATAAATGTTACTATCAATGGAATTCCTCTTAATGACAGTGAATCTCAAGGTGTATTCTGGGTGAATACTCCTGACTTAGCTTCATCTACTAACAATATCCAGATTCAACGAGGTGTTGGTACTTCAACCAACGGTGCTGGTGCATTCGGAGGTACTGTAAATATTCAAACCAATGCCAGAAAGTCTGAGCCTTATGCAGACATAGTAAATTCGTTTGGGTCATTTAATACCAGAAGGCATACTTTGGGATTTGGCACAGGCCTTTTCAACAAATACTGGACTATCGATGGCAGGCTTTCAAAAATAGAATCCGATGGCTATATCGATCGTGCTTCTTCTGATTTGCAATCTTATTACTTTGCTGGAGGATTTTACAAGGACAAGACCATGGTAAAGGCCATTATGTTTGGCGGAGCAGAGCGAACCTATCAGTCGTGGTACGGTACTCCAGAGGCTGTATTAGAAAATGATACTGAGGGAATAGAGGCCGTAATTATTAATAATGGGCTCAATGAATTGCAAGCTGAGAATATTAAAAATTCTGGTCGTACATTCAACTGGTATCTCTATGATAATCAGGTAGATGATTACAAACAAGACCATTATCAGCTGCATGTTTCCCAAGAATTAACGCCTAACCTGGTTGCCAATATTTCTGCGCATTACACTTATGGAAGAGGTTTTTTTGAGCAATATCGTTACGAGGATGATTTTGAAGACTATGGTTTAGAACCCGTTGCCTTGGGAGACACGCTTATCGAATCGTCAGATATTATTAGACGTAGGTGGCTGGATAATGATTTTTATGGCTTTACCTATTCAGTAAACTATACCAATGATAAGTTTGATCTAACGGTAGGCGGGGCAGCTAACAGATATGATGGTGACCATTTTGGAGAATTAATTTGGGCACAACTAGCCACTAATTTTCAAATTGAAGACAGGTATTATGATAATGTTGGAGTGAAAGATGATTTTAACTCTTTCGTTAAGTTGAACTACAACCTCAATGACAGACTTTCTGCGTATGTAGATATACAGTACAGATTTATTGGGTATGAGACCAATGGCACAGACAATGATCTTGTTGAAATTGATGTGAATGAAGAATTCAACTTTTTCAATCCTAAGTTTGGTGTCTTTTATCAAATGAGCGACAACCATTCGTTTTATTCCTCGTTTGCCGTGGCCAACAGAGAGCCCGTTAGAAATGATTTCATTGATTCACCTACTACACCTAAAAGTGAACGACTAAACAACTTGGAATTAGGCTATAAATTCGTGAATTCCAAAATGCAGATAGGAATTAATGGTTATTACATGGACTATCAAGATCAATTGATTTTGACTGGTGAGTTAAATGATGTTGGAGCTTCTGTTAGAACAAATGTTGAAAATAGCTATAGAGCGGGTATAGAATTAGTAGGGGGCGCACAATTATCAAGGCGCTGGAATTGGCAAGCTAACCTCACTCTGAGCAGAAATAAAATAGAGGAGTTTAACGAAGTACTCTATGATTACGGCCAGAATTTTGATGAGTTTAACATCATTACCAATAATTATTCTGACACCGATATCGCATTTTCTCCCAATGTTATTGCCGGGTCACAACTTAAATTTACTCCTGTGAATAATGGGGAGATTACTCTTCTTTCAAAATATGTTGGTGAACAATTTTTGGACAATACGAGTAACCCGAATAGAAAGCTGGATGCCTATTTTGTGAACGACCTAAGGCTGTCTTATACGGTTTTATCAAATCATTTTAAGGAACTGACTTTCTCAGTATTGATAAATAATGTGTTTGACGAACTATATTCTTCCAACGGCTATACTTTTGGATACTTTGCAGGGCCTGGATCAGAAATTCGGGAGAATTATCTCTACCCACAAGCTACTAGAAATTTTTTGGCTAGTGTTACTTTAAGATTATAGTGGTAATACCAAACTCAAGGGTTAATTTTGAAATAAATTAACCCTTGATGTCAATAGAATATTCAAAGCCAGTCAATTTTTCCTTTTCAGGATTCATCAAGTTAACCAGGTTTTGGAATCTTGTGATCATTGTATTTGCCCAATATTTCACGGCCTTTTTTTTACTGGAAAATGCATCAGTTATCACCAGCCTCAACCTTGCAATTTTGTCGGGTTCAACAGTAATAATTGCCGCAGCGGGCTACATTATCAATGATTATTATGATGTTAAAATTGATTTGATTAACAAACCCCAGCGTGTTGTAGTAGGTAGAATTTTAAAAAGAAGAGTAGCTATGATTCTCCATACTGCACTCAATTTTATTGGCATAACAATGGGTTTTCTTCTCGGCTACAAAATAGGGTTACTTAACTTTATTTCTGCATTACTTTTATGGAGCTACTCCAACCAACTAAAAAGAACTGTGCTTGTAGGCAATCTTGTGGTTGCTTTATTAACTGGGTTATCCATTTATGTTATAGCTATTTATTTTGAGCCAAATAATAACTATATACTAGGGTATGCACTATTTGCCTTTTTTATGACCTTAATAAGAGAGATAATAAAAGATTTGGAGGATTTAAAGGGCGACTCAACTTTTGATTGCAGAACATTACCAGTTGTTCACGGCCCCAGGAAAACTAAGCTAATCATCTATATAATTTCGGTTTCTCTGTTGCTCTCTTTGTGCTCTCTTTTCTATCTAAGAATAGGAGCATCTATGTTAACAATGGCACTGTTACTCATTGGGCCTTTGGCATACTTATTTTTAAGATTGCGTAAAGCAGATACGGTGAAGGAGTTCAATTACCTTAGTAACTATTGTAAATTAGTAATGCTGGCAGGCATAACTTCAATGGCCTTTTTTTATTAATACTTCAATGATCAGACTAGCAATTTTTGCTTCCGGAAGTGGTTCTAATGCACAGAATATTGCAGAATATTTTAGTGAATCAAATGATATAGAGGTAAGTCTCATTCTATCAAATAATTCCAAAGCCTATGTGCTGGAAAGAGCCCATAAATTAGATATTCCAACAGCCATTTTTTCAAGAGATTCATTTTACAAATCAGAAGAGATACTAAAAGTTCTGGCCAATAATAAGATTGATTTTATCATTCTAGCCGGTTTTATGTGGTTAGTTCCAAGGTATTTGGTGGAGGCTTATCCAAACAAAATATTAAATATCCACCCTGCCTTACTGCCTAACTTTGGTGGTAAAGGAATGTATGGCGATCATGTGCATAAAGCGGTGAAAGCAGCAGGAGAAACGGAGTCTGGCATTACCATTCATTATGTGAATGAGAAGTATGATGAAGGCAACATTATATTTCAGGCAAAATGCCAATTAACATCATCAGACACTCCGGAAACCATAGCTGAAAAAGTGCACGCACTCGAATACGAACATTACCCTAAGGTAATTGAGACTGTAATTCAAAAGTCTTTCAAAAATTACTAGCTTTGCGGCTTTAAATTTAAAGCCGCTACATAATGTCATCAGTAAAAATCAAATCTGCATTAATATCAGTTTATTATAAGGATAATCTAGAGCCAATTGTAAAGCTATTAGCAGCTAATGGCGTGCAGATTTTTTCTACTGGAGGTACTCAGAAATTCATTGAAGATTTAAGTGTGAGTGTAACTCCCGTGGAAGAAATGACTACTTATCCATCGATTTTTGGAGGTAGAGTTAAAACGTTACATCCGGCCATCTTTGGAGGAATTTTGTACAGAAGAGAATTAGAAGATGATGTTAAAACTGCATCAGAATATAATATTCCGAGCATCGACTTAGTAATCGTTGATCTTTATCCATTCGAAGAAACAGTTGCTTCAGGCGCTGGTGAATCTGACATAATTGAGAAAATAGATATAGGTGGCATCTCACTAATAAGAGCTGCAGCTAAAAATTATAAAGATGTATTAATCGTTTCTTCGCGAGAACAATACTCGCAGGTAGAAGAAATTTTGGCTAGTAAAAAATGCTCTACAGAACTGGAAGATAGAAAACTATTTGCAGCTAAAGCGTTTGATATTAGCTCACATTATGATTCTGCAATCTTCAATTACTTTAATGAAACACAAAACATTCAGGTGTTTAAGCAAAGTGTGCGAAATGGTAGTGAATTGAGGTATGGTGAAAATCCGCATCAGCAAGGCACATTCTACGGCAAGCTGGATGATATGCTTGAGCAATTGAATGGGAAGGAGCTTTCTTACAACAATTTAGTGGATATAGATGCAGCAGTAAACCTGATAGAAGAGTTTGATGAAACGGCCTTTGCCATATTAAAACATACCAATGCATGTGGCGTTGCAACAGCATCTTCTGTAAAAGAAGCCTATGAAAAGGCCTTTGCTGCCGATACCATTTCAGCATTTGGTGGTGTATTAATTACTAATAAGAAAGTGGATAAAGAAGCGGCAGAGGTAATGCACGATTTGTTCTTTGAAGTGTTAATCGCTCCAGATTTTGATGCAGAGGCGCTGGAGCTTTTAAAGGGCAAAAAGAATAGAATTCTATTAAAGCAAAAGACGCCACTTACGACTAAAAAACAGTTTAAGAGCCTACTAAACGGTGTAATTGAGCAGGACAGGGATTTGAAAACAGATGCCTTAGAAGACCTGAAAACAGTTACAAAAAAGCAGCCAACAGAGTCTGAAATGAAGGCATTAATCTTTGCAAGTAAAATCGCCAAACACACCAAGTCAAATACGATCGTTTTAGCTAATGAGGGTCAGTTGTTTTCAAGTGGGGTAGGGCAAACATCAAGAGTTGATGCTTTAAAACAGGCCATACAAAAGGCTAAAGTTTTCGGTTTCGATTTGAACGGAGCTGTAATGGCATCTGATGCATTTTTCCCTTTTCCAGATTGCGTAGAAATTGCAAATGGCGAAGGAATTTCAGCAGTAGTTCAGCCTGGCGGTTCAATTAAAGACCAAGATTCAATTGATTTTTGTGATAAAAATGACATGGCTATGGTATTTACCGGGGTGCGTCATTTTAAACACTAAAAATGTTTTTATATTTAATCGATTAAGGAAAGTAATTTGTAATTTTCCACACTTAGATAAAGCCAAAATTTAGTAAGGGATAACATGGGATTGTTTGATTTTTTTTCCAGCGACATTGCGATAGACTTAGGTACTGCCAATACGCTGATTATCAATAAAGATAAAATTGTTGTAGATGAGCCTTCGATCATCGCCATAGACAAGAACACGAATAAGGTGTTAGCTATTGGTCGAGAAGCAATGCAAATGCATGAGAAGACGCACGATAACATAAAAACAATTCGCCCGCTAAAGGATGGTGTAATTGCCGACTTCCATGCTGCTGAGCACATGATTCGTGGAATGATCAAAATGATTGATCAAGGAAAGAGGTTTTTCCCATCATCTCATAGAATGGTAATTTGTATTCCTTCAGGTATTACGGAAGTTGAGAAGCGAGCAGTTCGTGACTCTGCTGAACATGCCGGAGCTAAAGAGGTGTATATGATCCATGAGCCTATTGCAGCAGCGATTGGTATTGGGATAGATATCGAGCAGCCTGTAGGCTCTATGATTGTAGATATTGGAGGTGGTACAACTGAAATTGCAGTAATTGCTTTATCTGGTATCGTGTGCGATCAGTCCATAAGAGTTGCCGGTGATACTTTCAATAGAGATATTCTAGACTACATGAGAAGGCAGCACAACTTACTAATCGGTGAGCGTTCAGCTGAAAAAGTAAAAATTGAAGTAGGTTCTGCCCTTACAGAATTAGATGATGGCCCTGAAGATTACGAAATAAGAGGTAGGGATTTAATGACTGGTATCCCGAAAGTTATTAAGATTTCCTATTCTGAAATTGCCTTTGCGTTAGATAAATCAGTATCAAAAATTGAAGAAGCTGTACTAAAAGCATTGGAGATTTCTCCACCTGAGCTTTCGGCAGATATTTACGATAACGGTATTCACCTAACAGGTGGGGGAGCATTGCTCAGAGGCCTGGATAAACGGTTGGCTTTAAAAACAAAATTACCGATTCACATTGCTGAAGATCCTTTAAGAGCAGTGGTGAGAGGTACAGGTTTTGCTCTTAAAAACCTCAATGCCTACAAAGCGGTATTGATGGTTTAACATTCAATAAAGCGCGTGAATGCAACGATTATTTCTGTTTCTATATAAGTATAGAGCCTTTCTGACATTTCTGTTTTTAGAGGCGCTATGTATTTGGTTTATAGTTCAGAATAATAATTATCAATCTGCTAAATACTTTAACTCCTCAAATCGGATCAGTGCTAATTTACTAGCCACGTCAAGAGGCATTTCTGATTACTTTAATCTAAAGGAAGTAAATACCGATTTGGCTGAAGAAAATGCCAATCTTAGAAGGCAACTGGAGCAATTGGAACAAAGTCTCTACAACATCAATGTTCGTCAGCGCCAAGATGATGAACTTCTGAATCAATACGAATTTATTCCTGCCAAGGTGATTAAAAACTCCACGAGAAAGTTCGAAAACTACATTACCATTAACAAAGGAACAAAACATGGAATTGAACCAGGAATGGCCGTCATTAATAATAATGGGGTAGTAGGTAAGGTGAAAGAAGTTTCCAGAAACTTTAGTGTTATTATATCCATTCTTCACGGCAATTCAATGGTATCATCGAAGATTAAAAGAACGGGAGATTTATGTACTGTTAAGTGGGATGGCGAGGATTATTTGACTGCTAATGTGCTTTACTTACCTCGGCATGTTAATCTTACTGCAGGAGACACGATAGTTACCTCCGGCTATAACGCCATTTTCCCGGAAGGAATACCTGTAGGAACAATTGAGTCATTCGAAATTAGTGAAGATGCCCTCTTCTATGACGCTGATATTAAATTATCAACCGATTTGAACCGGCTTTCATATGTGTATCTGATTAAAAACAACTTAAAAGTAGAGCAAGACTCTATTGAGTCACTAGTAAACTAATGGGTTCAAAACTAACCATACATATTATTTCTTTTTTTGGTTATGTGCTCGTACAGGGTCTCATTTTGCATAATGTTGTTCTTTTTGATATGGCATTTTGCTTGGCCTATGTAGCCTTTCTTTTATGTCTCCCTGTTGATATCGGCATTCTTGCCGGTCTGTTACTGGGCTTCTTAACCGGATTGTCGGTGGATATTTTTTATGATACGTTAGGTATGCATGCTTTTGCTTGCGTGTTTATCATGTACATTAGAAGCTACTGGCTCAATATGATTACACCTCAAGGTGGCTATGACGTGGGAACTTTGCCTACCATCAATTTAAATGGCTGGCAATGGATGCTAGGGTATATTTTTCCAATCGTCTTGTTACACCATTTGGTCCTTTTTTACATCGAGGCATCGAGCTTTAATTTGTTCTGGTTCACTTTATCAAAAGTGATATTGAGTACAATTTTTACAACTGGAGTAATTTTTATAGGTCAATATCTGTTCTACAGAAGTAGAAGATCATAATGGATAACACTCGTAAACATATCATCCAGTTACTCATAATTGTAGTTGCTGCTACATTCCTCATTAAGCTCTTTGCAATTCAGGTACTTGACTCTAAATATGCACAGGCTGCCAACAGTAACATCATCCACAAGGTAATTGATTATCCTTATAGAGGAATAATTTACGATCGTAATGGTGACTTGATTGTTTATAACACACCACAATATAATCTAACCGTTATTCCGAGCGAAGTAAAAGCAATGGACACTACTCACTTTTGCGAGTTGTTCAATATTACGAGGCAGGAGTTTGAAGAAAAGTTAAAGGTGGCTAAGAAGTTTTCTTATGTTCAGCCATCAATATTTATTAAACAATTAAGCAATACTGATTTAGCAAGAGTTCAGGATTATCTGGTCAATTTCTCAGGCTTTGATATACAGGCTAGAACAACAAGAGCATACACAAGGCCAATACTTTCAAATGCTCTCGGATACGTTAGTGAGATTTCGAAAAGGCAACTAGAAAGAGATACATTGGATTACTATCAACAAGGTGACTATATAGGCCAAAGTGGAATTGAGGCATATTATGAGAAATATCTGCGAGGTAGGCGTGGAGTGAAGTATAAAATCAAGAATGTTAAAGGTGTTGAAAAAGGTGATTTTGAAGATGGTAAATATGATACACTTTCAATACCAGGTCAAAATCTAGTGTCAACGATAGATTTAGATCTTCAATCGTACGGAGAAATGTTGTTAGAAGGTAAATCAGGAAGCATCGTGGCTTTGGAGCCTTCTACAGGAGAGATATTGTCGTTAGTATCAGGCCCTTCTTATGACCCAAGCTTACTTACAGGCAGAAACTATAGTAAAAACTTTGCAGAAATAAGTGCAGATACTGCGAAGCCTTTATTCAATAGGCCTTTGATGGCACAGTACCGCCCGGGGTCAATCTTTAAAATCATACAGGCAATGATTGGTCTGGAGGAGGGTGTCATTTCTAGGAGCACCTATATTCCTTGTATAATGTTTCCCATGAAATGCCATTATCATGGGCCGGGGGAAACGCTCATCGGAGCAATTACAAATTCTTGTAATCCATATTTCTACAATGTGATGAAAAGGGTAGTAAATAGGGGCGTTTCTAATGATCCTTATGAAGATACTCGACTAGGATTAAAAATATGGAATGAGCATGTGAAGACCTTTGGCTTAGGTGAGCCCTTAGGTATTGACTTGCCTAACGAGAAAAACGGATTGGTACCCAATGTGTCATATTATGATCGGGCTTATGACAACAGGCCTTGGAAATACTCTAATATTTATTCGATTGCGATTGGTGAAGGGGAGAATCTGGTTGTACCTATTCAAATGGCAAACTTTGCGGCTATTGTAGCCAATAGAGGTTACTATTATATACCCCATTTGGTAAAATCGATCGGTGACACAGGAGAGCCATTACCAAAATATCAGGAAAAACACTTTACATCTGTAAGCCCAGAGTATTTTGATATTGCTGTGGAAGCTATGGCCGAGGTAGTTAATTCAGGAACTGGCCAATACCGGGCTAAGCTAAAAGATATCGAAGTATGTGGTAAAACTGGAACGGTGC